>JAEOTG010000407.1 GCA_016839985.1 Candidatus Heimdallarchaeota archaeon
ATGGAAACAACTCTTCTTGCAGCAGGTATAAGACCATTAGAAGGAGCATTTACAGTCTTGCTTTTTAACAGTTTTATAGAGTTTAACACAGGAGTTCCTATATTGTACTTTGGATGGATTTTGCTTAAGGATAGGAGAATAAGTACGGGTAGAAAACCTGATGTATATCCTGATTTACAAAAAACAGAAGATACTCATAAAGAATCAGAACTAAAACCTTCTGTTATAGAAAAATAAAAAGAGAAGCATAAATCATGCTTTCTTATTTAATTTTTATTGGTTTAGTTTCTTTGAATGGATCATTACCAACGATTGGAACATTGATTTTTAGAAGTCCTTCTTCATAAGAAGCTGTGCTAGTTTCTGGATCTCCATCTACTAAAAATGGATATTCATTCACATATTCAACATGAGAATCTCTTAGTGCATTAAGTCGAAGACCATTCTTTACAATTCTTATCGAGATGTCTTCTTTCTTAACACCTGGTAATTCATAAATAAGTCTATAAGCTTCTTCTGTTTCTACACATCCTTCTTCATGTTCATCATTTTCAGCATCACAATTGCAGCTGCAATGAACGTGTGGATTGACCCAATATTTTCTTCGTTTTATTTCTTTTGACATTTTTACACCTTATTAATTTTTAATATTTGATAAAAATAATTGTTTCAAATAATAATATCAGATTACCATCATTTAAAAGTAAGTGTTGAACAAAAATTCAAAATGAATCAATATCAAGATTTAGACCTTTCAGAGCTTTTTTTGTTCTCTTTGTGTAGTAGTCAAATGTTTCTAATCCATGTAAAAATCGGTCAAGGGAATCTACATCTTTAATCAATTCATCAAAAGCTGTATCATCGTATTGTTTCTTCTTTGTATGATTAATTGTTGCATTAACTATTTGTTCCATGTCTTCTTTGCTAATCTTCCCATGTTCCTTTCCATATTTTGAGTTATATTCCAATAAAAAATCTCTAACTAAAGGACCTCCTAGAGGACCGTGATTTTCAAACTTACCTGTTTCTATAATAGCTAAATCATGTATTGCGCCAGCAATCCCTGCAATTTCTATATCAAATCCTCTTTTATGAGCCAGTAATTTTGCTAATTGAGCACTTGAGTACATATGCTTGATACTCCATTCTATAGACTGATCTCGATTTGTGATTGAACTTTCCTTAATTTTAGAGAGCAAGATATCCAAGATGCAGTTTAACCTTTTCATAGGAAGAATAATCTTACTAGTTTCTAATGAATCAGAGTTCATGAATATATTAAGAAAACATCTCATTTATGCTTTTTGTGCAAAAAAAAGTGGAATTCTTCGTTATTCTTTCTTTAATTCGATAAAATAACGAATTCCACTACCTATTGATCCACCTAGAGCACCTAAGGCAATCCCTAATAGAATTATAACAATGATGAAAAGCCAACCAAAGCCTAGATTCCCTAGTATTATCCCACCTATTTGATCTATTAAACTGTACACATTGGTAGAGATTAATTCTATGAAGATGTTAAGTATCCAAGCAGCTCCAACACCTATTAAACCAGTAAGGGCACCTCTACCCATTTTTGTGTGGAATAAACCTCCTATAACACCAGCTAGAACTGCAAGATGCCAGACAGGTATTAATACAAAAATAAGAGCGAAAAGAAAACAAATTATAGGTCCTAAAACGTTTGCTCTTCTAACAGATACATCCTTTATATGCTTCAATAAAACCTTTGTTCTGACTCTTAGTTCTTGATCTCTATTTTCTATTGTTTTTTCCGACACTTTTAATCACCTGCCTTGAAAAGAATAGTGGATTCAATCCACTCATCTTGGAACTCTTCTATTGAATCTGCAGCGAAGTATTGAATATGGTATTCGCCCCTTAAGTACATCTCTAACTGATCAACATAATGCTTAGATGTTGATACATTTCTTTGACCTGATGGTATTATAGACAATGAATTATTGAGATTGTTAAAATCAATTATCATCCTTTCAGAAGCTCCACCACTCCCAAGAGAGACTGTTACATTGTCATTTCTCCATATTGATTTTCTATAAACTGGATTGACTGTATCTTCAGTTCCATTAACACCCACTGGTCCATATGCTAATGGATCTAGATCTGTAATGTGAGGAATGTATTTTGTATTGATAGTTCCCCATTTCCATTGAGTAACATCTTCAGTACCAAAAAACTCCTCCAAACCTGTTAAAGCTTTCATGAAAGATGATATAATGATATCATCTCTTGTTTCAATTCCAGGAGTGTTTATGTCATCAAACCAAGCTGAAGAAGCATTAGTTTTTGTCAAAAGCTCTAATATTACATGATCGGGGATTCTCGGACTTACTGCAGCATGCATTTCGTCATTAAACGTATCTTCTTGAAAGATTTCTATCCAGACATAGAAAATAGTTGGAGCAGCTTTTTCTTTATCTATATGATAATCCCATCCATTTAATACATCAATTACATCTTGAATTAAATCTGTTCTGAAACTTATTGTGAGGATAGCATCAATAAGATAAGGTGTTAAATTTCCTGCTTTAACTGAGTATACATCCAATTGAATATTTTTCATATCTTCAACTGTAAAATCATCTTTTGCTGAAATGATAGCGTTAAGTCTTCTTGATCTATAACCATTATCGATTTCTAATGGGTGTTGCAAATGATACTGATAATCTGATCCAGCACTCACTTGATTTGCTGAAACTAAATAATCTTGTGTAGGATTGTCAGAGACTGGTAGGAAATCAAATGGAACATATCCAATCCATTCACCATTTCCTTCAGAACCATTATAAGGTAGTGAACCATTTCCAAAGTGCCAGGATGGGATGTTGCTATCATCTCTTATTGGAACTTTACCAGTCGGTCTAATACTAATATCTCCATGTATGTCCGCATAAACAACATTCTGGGCTGGTGTTCCGAAATAACTAGCTGCTTCATTGAAATCAGCTCGGTTTTTGGAGTGACACCAACCATATATTGCTCTTGTTTCGTATGTAATATTATGAGAAATCCATTTGCATGCGATTACATCATTCAAGTAATCTGATATAGCACCAGTGTTTACATCATCGACAACATATTCTGTTAGAACAGGACCGTGAACTGTATTTTTCACCGTTAAAAATTCGGATTCTTTGCTTTTTATTGGTATTTCAAATTCATATAATGTAAATGCTTTTGGTTCTCCTTTATACCAATAATGTGTTTCATTAATCCCCTTGTAATAGTACCAATCCATTACATCAAAACCAGTATTGGTCATCCCCCAGCCGACATATGCATTATGACCTACAATAGGGTAAGGTACTCCAGCTAAAAAGAAACCATAAACGTTGAAATCAGATAGTGGATCAATATTTACTAAATGTGCTTCATACCAAATTCCAGGCAAATCGTGACTTAGATGCATATCATTACATAGGATAGGTTTAGCTGATTCTGTTTTATTTCCACCTACTGCCCAATTATTTGAACCATAGAATTTCTGTCCTTCTATAAGCTCTTTTTCTCCAGGAATTTTCTCAACATCATATAGAAATTTAGAGAACAGATTGGATAATTCTTTGATAATATTTTCTTGAGCTTCACTAATATCCTTCTGACTTAGATTTCTGCTTAATAATAACTCAGAACTATTGTATTCACCATAATCAGTTGTTATAGGTATTTGATATGGTAAACTGAACAATTCACGATAATCATCAATTCCTAAGGAATCAAAAAGCCATAGGTTTGTAAAGTCAGCGTATGACCAAGAAAGCTTTTCAGACATATATTTTATAAAGCAAATAGTATCTAAAGGTGACCAAAAATCTGGTTTAAAATTGAGGAATAGATATTCTAGAGGTAAGTTTTTAGTATTTTTAATATAATAATTTATTCCAGCTGAATAAGAGAGGAGTTCGCTATAAATTGTTTTATCTATTGGATCAGTGCTCTCCTTTAGTTCGTTTAAGGTTTCAACCGCCCAATACTCTTTCAGTTTACTTAAGCTGAATTTATCTGCATCCAAAGCATCTATACCTACTACTTCAGATAATTTACCTCTTGTTATTCTTCTAGCCATGTCCATTTGAAATAATCGATCTTGTGCTTGAACATACCCTAAAGCAAAAACAATATCTTTTTCTGTGTATCCATATATATGAGGAATACCCCATTCATCTCGAAAAATAGTTACATCTTCTTCAAGATCTGGTGCTTTGAGTATTTCTCTATTCTTAACATCATCATCAATTTTCCAGACTCCCCCTCCTGGAAAGAGAAATTTACCTAATGGAGGTATCATTCC
>JAEOTG010000056.1 GCA_016839985.1 Candidatus Heimdallarchaeota archaeon
ACTAGAGGCTCATTTAAATTAAAAATTTATTCAAGCAATAAATGGACGGACTAATTTTAATATTCCTCACAGTACCTCTTTAAGCTATTTCCCGTTCACACACTTATATATTATTTCATTCTAATTGTTGGAATGAAATTGTAGTAAAATATTAGAACTCGTTTTAAGAGGTTCTAGTGAATTCTTAACATTAATCATCTTTTTGAAAGAATTGATGTAAATCATCTCTTTCAACTGCTGAAAAAACTAAATTGATGTTTTAATAATTCAATAACATAATTTTGAAATTCTTCAGCTGATCCATACTTTGCAATTTTTGCACCTGGAAAAAAGACTATTGATTGAGAAACATATGTTGTCCCATGTACTATTGCCCATAAATACAAAGCAAGCTTCTCAGCATCTACTCCTTTCAGCTGTCCTGTATCAGTTGCATTTTCTAGAATATTCACTAAAAACTGGATGGTTTGAGGTTCAAACTCAAGCTCAGCTGGACCTTTACTGTCTGAAGGTGGAGGAGGAAGTACGAACATCATTTGATATCTCTTATAATTAGTTTTAGCAAAAACAAAATAATATTCTGCAATGTTCTCTAAAAGCTCAACTATGTTTTCTTGATGTTTTGATGCAATTTTAGATAACTCTTCCTCAAATTCCATAAAATCATGTTTAATAATATCAAACCAAAGTTCTCTTTTACTTGACCAATAGTTGTATAGGTTACTTTGTGACATCCCTAAACGATTAGCTAAAGAACGCATACTAAATCCTTTGAAACCTTCTTTTAGAAAAATATCTCTACTAGTTTCTATAATTCGTTCTATCTGTTCAGTTTTTGCTTCCTCAGAACGAGCTCGAGTTTGTTTCATAGTTTTATTACATTAATAGTGTTATTAAATCTTTTTAGTGAACATCGTTCATTTAACAAGGTTTATAAATACATGATGGTCGTAAATTAACATCGTTCATTTAAAGTAAGGGGTTGTTTAAGATTATTACTAGCTGGCGAGAGATAATGGAATATTGTGATAACGACAAAGAACTTGTAATTCTTCAAACTAAGTTTAAGTTGAAACAAGTTAGTGAAATATTTTGTGAATTACTCAAGATTAGAGAAGGATTAGAAAAATATACTTGCACAGTTAGAAATCTATTGCAAGTTTTTTCTGGTGAAATGGAATTATATTGTTTTATAGAAATATATGAAGAAGTGGAAACTCTTTCTATTTTACTTGATGAAGGTATTAATTACACAAATTGGGAAAAAGTTAACCAAGTTGTTTTAGACTTATACTCGAAAATCTTATCATATTGCACCAGTAAATTTGTGACATAAAACCAGTTGCTTTCTAATATGATACCTTATTGGAAAGATCTCCATTTTAGAAGAGAGACACATAGATCCCTTTTGTTATTTTTATTCTTAAGTTTCTAGTCTTTTAAAAAATTGCATTAAAACCGAGGAAGTGCTTTCTTCAACCATCACTAATCCTTGGATTCAAGCCGAGAGTTGAAGTTCTAAAGTTATTTAAGTGTTTTAACGTTATAATTTATGATTTCCAAAATCAAGAAATAGGAGAAATCGATGATTAATAAGAAAAAATTCTTTCTATTTACAATGATATTAATTATCATATTATTACCTATTCGGATTTTTATTGAACACAAAGATAACAAGCAAATTCTATTCCAATATGAGGAATTAGAAACTTCGTTGAATATAAAAGAAGAAAGCTACGATTTAATAAATTTCCTAACCAAGAAAAAATCTTTCATTTTTTTGATGGTAGACCATTAGATTTATTTTTTAAAGTACTATTTTATCATATGAGTTTTCGTTTTGATTCATTCCGAGCCCCTGTTTATGGGAGTAGAGGTATGGTAGCATCTAGCCAGCCTTTAGCTTCTGAAGCGGGGATGAGAATTTTACAACAAGGAGGAAACGCAGCTGATGCAGCAGTAGCTACAGCAGCTGCACTAAACGTTACTGAACCTTGCTCAACTGGGATTGGTGGAGATTGTTTCTGTTTATATTTTGATAATAAAACAAAAATCGTTTCAGGGATTAATGGAAGTGGTCGTGCTCCTGCTGATATTAATATAGAAAAATTAGCAGGATTAAATATCACTAACGAACTTCCCTCATTAAGTGTTCATACTATTACTGTTCCAGGAGCTGCAGCTGGTTGGGTAGACACAATTGAGAAATTTGGCACAATGAGTTTAAAGGAGATACTTTCTCCAGCAATTGAGCTAGCAGAAGAAGGATTTCCTGTTGCACCGATAACAGCTCTTGCATGGAACAGAGGAATAAGACAATTAAAGCTAGGACCATATGCTAATGAAATGCTCCTAAATGGAGAAGCACCTAAAGAGGGGGAGATAATGAAAAATCCCACTTTAGCGAAAACATTTAGAGAACTTGTGGATCAAGGAAAAGCTGGATTTTATGAGGGAAGAATAGCTGAATCAATTGTAGATTTAATACAATCAATGGGTGGATTTATGACACTTGATGATCTAAAGAATCATTACAATACATTTGATAAGCCTATTTCTGTTAATTATCGAGGAATTGATGTTTATGAAATTCCCCCCAATGGACAAGGAATAACTGCCTTGATTGCATTGAATATTCTTGAAGAATTTAACATTGAAAATATGGAACATTCTTCTGTTATTCACCTTCATACAATGATTGAAGCTATGAGAATAGCTTTTGCAGATACTCGATGGTATGTGGCAGATCCTGATGTAGTTCATGTTCCAATAGAAGAATTGATTTCAAAGGATTATGCAATTGAACGAAGAAAACTAATTGATTTAACAAAAGCATCAGTAGATATGCAAAAAGGTTCTCCTACATCTAGCTCTAGCACAGTTTATTTCTCAGTCGCAGACGGTGAAGGTAATGCTTGTAGTTTCATTAATTCAAACTACATGGGGTTCGGAACCGGATTAATACCTAAAGGATGTGGTTTTACTCTTCAGAATAGAGGTGCAAACTTTTCGTTAAATCCTGATCATCCTAATTGTTTGGCACCTAAAAAAAGACCTTATCACACGATCATACCAGGTATGGCAACAAAAAACAAAGAACTTTATGCGAGTTTTGGAGTAATGGGAGGTTTTAATCAACCTCAAGGACATGTGCAGGTTTTACTAAATATGATTGATTTCAATATGAATCCCCAAGAAGCATTGAATAGACCTCGATTCAGCATTCTCGATGGTACAAGTGGGGGGGAAGTTGCTCTAGAAGAAGGGATAGAGGATTCAGTTATGAGCACTTTAAGTCAAATGGGTCATACAATAATTCCTACATCTGGTCTCGGAAGATCTAGATTTGGTCGAGGTCAGATTATTACTCGAAATCCTGAAAATGGTGTTCTTTGTGGAGGAACAAGTCCTCGAGCTGATGGAATAGTTATAGGATGGTAATTCTCTGTAAAACCAGAATCTAATTTGAAAATACTAATGATTTAACAACTACAGGAACAACTTGTCCTCCTGCTTTTGGTTTATCTATATCTATGAAGTCACCTTCTTGAACAATAATTTCATCTATAGAAATAATATTCTTCTTAGCATTTGTTTCTCTCTTCATCACATTTCCTACTGAATTCCCAACATCTCGATCAAAAACCATTATTATGGGTTTCTCTTTGTTAATTGTATTGGGTATAGCACTAACTACTCCTTTTGCAAATGTTGTTAATCCTGCATAGGAACCTCCAATAGCTCCTTTGAAGGAAAGAGCAACAATAGCTTCTCCTTCATTAACATCAAAAAGATTAAAATTCTTGATAATTGCTTTTCTAATATTTTCTTCTGTTTTTTCTCTATTGTTGATTTTTGGTTCTAGAACAGGGACGTTATAGATAGGTAACACATCTTCATCAGAGATATGAGTTGTTACTCCTGAAACTTGGAGAGTATATTGCCCTGCACCAATTACAGTTGCACGTATTAATTCCTTGGGTTCGTGTATTGTGAGTTTTTTTTCATCTATTATTCTTCTTATTTCTTCACCAAGATGTTTACCTAAATCCCCATATTCCAGATTAGTTTTGTTGTAAATATATTCTGCGACTCCACCAGAGAAAGTAATTTCATCTATGATTTCTTTGTAGTCTAACTCATTTGTCATCAAGAGTCTTTTTGCAATTTCTGAAACAATTTTCTGATCTAAGACTTCAAACAAACTTTCAGCCAGGATTTTTGCAATTTCCTTTTTTTGATCTTCTGTGATTTGTAACCCATATTGGAAATTTATTCCTAACTTATTTTCTAAATATCTGATTGGATATTCAATTCTTACAATTTTGCTATTCTCATCAAAAGCTAATAACCTTCCTCCAACGTTAACACATGCAGCTTCTATAATTTCACCATTTTTTATAATTGCTATATTTGAAGTACCCCCTCCAATATCAATATTCATTACTGTTTTTTGAGCATTTTTTGAATATTGAACGGCTCCAGAACCCATTGCTGAAATAACTGATTCAAAGTTCGGTCCTGCTGCTGCACAAACAAATTTACCGGCTTTATGAGCTAATGATTTAACTAATTCCTCTGCATTTTCTTTTTTTGCACTCTCACCTGTTATTATAACTGCTCCAGTGTCGATATCATCAATTGACATCTTAGCTAGTGTGTATTCCTCTTTAAGAAATTCTACGAGTTTTAAGTAGTCAATGTTCTGACCATCAATTAGAGGAGTTAAGATAATTTTCCCTTTATACAATATTTCTCTCTCTGTAACCTCAAATTTTACAC
>JAEOTG010000057.1 GCA_016839985.1 Candidatus Heimdallarchaeota archaeon
AACTTAAAAAGGTTGTATAGACATGGCTACATCCTCAATTGATTCTTTACCTTTACTTCGCAATGGCGAAGAATATCTTTCGCAGAGTAAAAAAACTCTGTATGGAATTACAGGCGAGAAATTACTCGATGTTTCAATAGCTCCTGAAATGCATATACATCTAGCTTTAAAGATCAACAAGGGAGCTGGTTTTGCTCTACTTCAGAATACATCTATTGACGATTTGATTGATATTTTCGTTGAAGCTGGTAAAATCTTTGTTAATGATATGTTGATTAATGGTATCAGCTGTTCCTTAGATGAGTGGTCTGAACTTATAACTAGATCAACTGGTATGCCCATTACTTATGTAAATAATGCTCTTAATTATATTCCACAACTCTTTAGAAAACGTCCACTTCAAAGAGTATTAAGAGCAAATAGTCCTACAGGAAGTTTGGCAATTTATGATGATTTGGTAGATATTCGAGGAACTACCAGATTTGCTTGGGGTCCTGCTGGGAGAAATTGTGGAGTTTCTTTGCCAGGAAATCATCCGTTAGTTTCACTTCTTGGAACTCTTATACCACTATTTAAGATCCCAACTATTCTACGAGCTTCTTCTAGTGAACCTTTCACTTCATTTAGATTGGCAAAATCCTTATGGGAAGCTGGATTACCTAATGAAGCTCTATTTCATCTTGTTTGTGATCACGCCACTAATGATTCTCTGATTCGTAATTCAGATTTAGCAATGGTTTTTGGAAATGCTTGGATATTGAAAGCATATGAAAACAACACCAAGATAAAGACTTACGGTCCAGGAAAATCAAAAGTATTAGTAGATATAGATAGTATAACACCTACACTTTTAGACCATTCTTTAGATATTGCATTCAATAGCATTGCATGGGATGGTGGACGTGGATGTATAAATGCTAGTGGGATTGTTTATAACAGTAAAACTGGTTATGAAGAATTTAGAGATAGATTAGCTCAACGTCTTGTTTCATTAGAAATTCTCGATCCTATGAATCCTAAAGCTGTTGTTCCAGCTATGCAACCTGATCAAGCAAGAGGTTTGTATAAATTTATACAAAGTAGAATGAACAACAAAGTAACTGACATAACAGCTAATCTTAGAGATCACAAGGAAATGCTGTTAATTAAAGATGAGCTTGCTTATTTCTTACCAACATTATTAGAACTAGATGAAGAAAATGAAATGAGATGCGATGAATACCCATTTATCTTTGGAACAATTACTAGACCTGTTGACTATCATCCTGAGGAATTAGTGGAAGACTCACTTTCAGTTAGTTATCTAACAGATGATCCAAGAAGAACAAAACGACTTCTTGGTGACCCAACGATAAAGAAAGTCTTCACAAATGAAGCTAGCGTTCATATGGATGTGAGTGCACCACATGAAAATTTCTTAGGAGATTTCCTATTCCGCTCTAAGGCTACAAACTTCGATGGTATCAATAATTTTCTAAAGTGAGTTATTATAGTTTTAAATTCACTTTTTTTAGTTTCTCTGAATACTTCGTTTTGAATTTTGAAACTTTAGGTTCAATAACAACTTTACAATATCCTTGAGTTGGATTATTGAGGAAGTAATTCTGATGATATTCTTCAGCTTCATAAAACTCTTTCAACGACGACATTTCTGTTACAATAGAATTATCCCATATCATCTTTTCTTCAATTTCTTTTATCATTTGTTCAACAATATTTTTTTGTTCTTGAGATTGATAAAAAACAGCTGATCTATATTGAGATCCCATATCATTTCCTTGTCGATTTAGTGTAGTTGGGTCATGAGTTGTAAAGAACACTTCCAACAATTCTTTATAGGTTATAACATCTTTATTGTATTCAATTTTGATTACTTCTGCATGTCCAGTTTCACCTGTACAAACTTGCTCATATGTAGGATTTTTCACATTCCCTCCTGAATATCCTGATGTTACTTTTACTACTCCTTGGAGATCTTGGAATATAGCTTCTAAACACCAAAAACATCCACCAGCTAAGTATGCAGTATCATTATTTTTCTTATTATCAGTCATTTTCTATCACTTTATCTGAAGAGCTAAAACTCGACTGTTTACACTTCAATTTAAATTTTATTAAATCCTAGCATATACCAAAAATTGTTATTCCTAAATTTCTAGCACCTGAAATCTATTTCCTGTATATTTAATCATATTATGGAAATTCTCTTTTGTTAGTTCAATACTTTCTGTATTTATATTTGGATGAAAAGACAAGATTTCTGCTCCCCAAACTTCTTTATCAATTACATAGATTACTTGTTTCTGAGTATCATTAACTAATCCTAAAGGAGATACTGCACCAATATCTAATCCAAGATATTGTTGCAATTCTTCTTCTGATGCAAATTTCAATAGAGAGCTGTTCAACAGTTTTTGTAATTTCTTGAAATCCAATCTTTTAGATGAAGGAACTGTAACAAGATAGTACTCAGTACCTTTTACATTTTTTATGAACAGATTTTTGCAATGCAAACCAGGAATAAAACCACAATGAATTCTTGCTTCTTCAACTGTAAAAACAGCTGGATGAGAATGCAATATATACACAATTGAATTCTCAATTAACCATTTATGCAATTTTTCATCCATACAAATCAGCTAATGTGTCTTAAAACTTTTCCAGGAAGAATTTCATTTTGTTTATCTTTTTCTACTACTATTACACCGTTTACTATTACATACTCAAATCCTTCAGATATTTGATGAGGATCATCATAAGTTGCTTTATCAGAAATTCTGTCTAAATCAAATATTACAATATCTGCATACATTCCTTCTCTAATTAGACCTCTATCAAATATACCCATTTTCTGAGCTGATAAACTAGTCATTTTTCTTATTGCTTCTTCAAGAGTCAGTAAGCCTTCTTCCTTGACATACTTGCGAATTATTCTTGGGAAAGTGCCATAATAGCGAGGGTGAGGTTTTCCGTAACTCAAAGGTCCATCAGGACTTATTCCCCACCCATCAGTTCCAATTGATGTGTATTTATTTTTCATTATTCTTTTGATATTTTCTTCACTCATACTTTCAACAGTTATTGCTACTTCGCATTCGTTTTCTAGGAGCATATCAAGTATAGTATCAATTGGATGTTCTTTACCTTTGATTTTAGTTATATCTGCAACAGTTTTACCTTCTATATCTCTCCAACTATCTTCTTTTACTGAAGCAACATATATTTTATCTGGGCCAGTATCTCTGTACCATTCATCATAATTTTCAGCTCCTCCTAACATATCACTTTTTATTTTTTGACGCATTTCTTCAGAAGCTAAACGCTTCATCATTTCATCAACACCCCCCTCATGGCTCCATGGAGGGAGAAGAGCTGTCATTGAAGTAGCACCTCTATTATATGGATATTGATCACAAGTTATATCCAAACCTCTATTGTTTGCTTCTTCTACTAATTTTATTGCCACTTCTGCTTTATCCCAATTAGCTTTTCCAGATGCTTTGAAGTGAGAAATCTGTGCTCCTCGAATTCCTGATTTTTCAATAATTTCTATGACTTCTTTAACAGCTTCAATCAATTGATTTCCCTCATTTCTTATGTGAGAACAATATAGACCATTATACTTTGCAGCCACTTTGGTTAATTCGATTACTTCTTCTATATTTGCATAAACTTGAGGAGAATAAATCAAACCTGTGCTAAAACCAAATGCTCCTGCTAGCATCGATTCTTTAACAAATTCTTTCATTTTTTCCATTTCTTCAGCTGTAGGTTCTCGATTATCATATCCAGTTCCTCCTGCAATTCTCACAGGTCCAAATCCTACAAGAGGGATTATATTTGAGGAGATTTTGGTATTTTCCACTTCATTTAGATATTCTTCGAAAGTTCTCCAAGTGAGCTCAGCAGGTTCAACTCCAGGTGGAGCTGCCATATCAAAATCTTTCTTGAAGACATCAAAAAATTCATCACTTATTGGAGCTAAGGAATAACCACATTGTCCAACAACAGAGCTAGTTATCCCTTGAGTGACAATTGATTGC
>JAEOTG010000408.1 GCA_016839985.1 Candidatus Heimdallarchaeota archaeon
ATAGTTCTTTGGCTACAGTAGCTCCTCCAGGACCAGTTCCCACAACTATATAATCATATTTTTGTTTAAGATTCATTTTCTCAACTCTTATAAAAATATCAAAGCTTTCTATTCTTATAAGATTAGCGAATTTTTATCCATTTCTTCAAAAATTCTTTAAATCCTGATACTATCCATAGATTTTTCAAAAATTGTTAATTTAGAGGAAAATTTTTTATAAACTTCTTTAGAAATTTGGTTTTTGTCTTCTGATTCAAGATGCATAATAACTATATGTTCTGGTTTGATATATTTTTCAATAATCTCTTTACCTTTTGGATTTAGTATAAACCAATTAGAAAGGAAAGCTACGTCAATTTGCTCATCAATCATTTCTTTGTAGGGTTCAATGCTTTTTTTATCTTCATTAGGTATTGAATCACCAACATGGAGAATCTTTTTTCCATCTAAATTGAGAAGAAACATCAAATGTTTTACAGTAGCATGCTTATTTGCCTTATCTCCTGTAATTTCATCCATAACTAGATATTCACCATGAGGTACATGATAGGCTTTAAGTTCAATTCCACCAAAACTCATAGATTCATAGGCATACAATTTTGGTAAACTGGTGTGTATTTGTCCTTCAACTAGATCATAAATTTCACTGAAATGCTGCTTAAGTATTTCTTGAATCTGAGGAGGTGCTACTAACTTAACTTTCGAATTATTGCTTAGGTGTAAAATTGTTGTATATGGGTCAAAATGATCATAGTGGTGGTGTGTAAATAATACGAGATCTATTTTGTCAAAAGGTTCTACTGCTTTTTGCATTTGCTCAAGTACATGGGGCTGAATTAGGTCATAAGGGGGGTATTCTCCTCTATGAAGAGAATCTATCAAAACGCTCTTGTTTTCTGTTTTGAGCATGAAACCTTCATTAGAGATGTAAGTTATTTCCATTGTTATTCATCTTTTTACATGTATTTAAAAGAATATTCATCTAGTTTTAAATATAATATAGTACTAAAACATATTGTAGCTTAGGTGAATAAGCATGAATGAGAAAAAAGAGAAACTGACCATCTCTGGAATTTTATTATATCAATTCCAAGACAAATGGAGGATATTAAAACAAGCAATAGAAAAAATCCCAGAAGAAAAAAAACACAATGGAAAAAATGATTGGACTTACTCTTGGAATATTTACCATATTATTGAAACAGCTGATTTCTACATTAGGGATACTCATGAAGGTATGGTGTGGGGTAAAAGAGCAGGAGTTGACTGGGATAAAGATTCGAAAGAAAAAATCAAAGAGCAGAAATCAAAAATTACTAAAGAGTTTTTATTAAATTACTTAGAAGAAATAGATAAGAAAATCACTGCTATTTTGACAAAATTAAGCGATGAAGATTTGATGAAAAAGGATGGTTTTTATTGGTTTGATTCTATTCTTGGTAAGCTTATATACCTATTAAGACACAACCACCATCACATTGGAGAACTAGCACATGCATTAAGGGAATGGGACTGTGAAAGAATTAGATGGGGCAGATAATTAGTTGATAGTTGATTAACTATTGGTTTGTTTTATTCATTAATAAAACTATTAAATAAGTAATGGTTTACGGTTGCAACCGAATTTTGATATTGCAGCTATATGAATTTATAACTACTCAAAGAATTAATGGAGTATAAAGAACAGTATTAGAGGTTTTGGAAATTTTTGCAGTAGGGGCTGAATTCAGGGTATGGATGAAATTACTAAGTGAAAACAGATTCAACATTTCACTTAAGAAATTTCCACAATTATTTGCTATCACTTTTATGACTTTTATATTTTCACCATTTAATTTGATTGAAAGCATCATTGCTTGGAGACGAATTAAGAGATATAAATTGAAAGAACAACCAATTTTTATTCTTGGTCATTGGAGGAATGGAACCACCTTCCTTCATGAACTTCTAGTCAGCGATCCTAGATATGAATTTATGACTCTGACTGAAAGTGTTTTTCCAAATTTATTTCTGTTCTTTTACGGTATCATTAGACGAATATTTGGTTTCTTCCTTCCTGAAACACGTCCTCAAGATAATCTCAAAATAAATTCGGAATTACCAAGCGAGCATGATTTTGCTATGGCAAATTTAAACTCAATGTCACCCTATTCTGGAGCTTATTTTCCAAACAAGCAAGATCATTATAATAAATATTTAACATTACAAGGTGTATCTGAGAAGGAAATAAAAACCATGAAAAAAGATATGGATTATCTTATTAAGAAACTATCAATAAGAAAGAAGAACAAGAGACTTGTGATGAAAAGTCCACTGGATACTGCCAGAATAGATGTTCTCATTGATCTCTACCCTAATGCAAAATTTGTTCATATCAGCCGTGATCCTTACAAAGTATTTTTCTCCACAAGAAGAATGTTTCAAACACTAATTCCTATAATGCAATTACAGAAAAATTATCCCGATTTAGATGAGTTTGTATTTAGTAATTATGAACGAATATATGCAAAATACTTTCAAGATTTGAATTTAATTCCTAAAGAGAATTTTGTTGAAATCAGGTATGAGGATTTAAAACAAAATCCACTTGAAGAATTGAAAAAAATCTATGATGAACTAGATTTAGGTGAATATGAACAAGCTGTACCTAATATGCAAAAACATTTAGACAAAAACAAGAATTTTAAGGTTAGTTCATATAATATCACTCCTCAAGAAAAGAGTAAAATATACTCTAGATGGAAAGAAGTTATTGATAAGATGGGATATTAGTAAACTTAATTTCCATTTTTTGTGTTTTTTCAGAAAAGAATAAATTATGTTAGAAATTAACAATTATCGGGGATAAATTTGTTAAGTCAAGAGATTTTTGAAAAAAGAAAAAAACAAATCTTAGAGGATTTATTTGATTTTATCAAAATACCTAGTATAACAAGAGAAAAGAAAGACGTTAGAATTGCGGCTAACTGGATAGTAGACCGTTTAAATGAAACTGCAGATTATGTTGAATTAATTGAAACAAAAGGAAATCCTGCGATTATTGCGGAGTGGAAACCTCAAAAAAAGAGAGAGAAACCAGTTACTGTCTTGTTTTATGGTCATTTCGATGTTCAACCAGTTGAACCTTTGGATAAATGGATTTCTCCCCCATTTGAACCTGAAATTAGAGAAGGAAGAATTTATGCCAGAGGAGTAGGGGATAATAAGGGACAACTTTTTGCTAATTTATGTGCAATAGAATGTGTTCATGAAGCTAAGGAATTAGGAGTCGGAGTAAAATTCGTTTTCGATGGTGAAGAAGAAACAGGTTCTCCTTATCTTGATGATGCTTTGAAAAGTAAAAGTGATTTCTTTCAAGATGTGGATCTAGTAGTTGTTTCTGATGGTCCAGCAGATCCTACTTGGAAACCAACAATTGAGTTTGGTGCTAGAGGGATAATGACCATGAGAATCGAATTGGAATCATCTGATACAGATGCACACTCAGGAAACTTTGGAGGAATTCAACCTAATCCAATTTGGGATTTGATTTCGATTCTTAAAACAATGCGAAATGATACTGGAAGATGCTTGATTGAAGGATTCTATGATAACGTTTTTGAGCCAAGTGCAAAAGCATTAGAAGCGGTAGATAATCTGAATAGAGATCCTGAAGATTATAAGAAACAATTAGGAATTTCATATTTTGGAGGAGAACAAGATCAACCAATTGAACATAGAAAAATCTTTCGTCCAACATTTAATATTAGAGGTATACAATCTGGTGGAGTTCGTAAAGAAGCTAAAACAATAATCCCAAAAGAAGCTGTAGTTGATCTTGATATTCGACTAGTTCCCAATCAGAAACCTGATGAAATAAAGCATCTTGTGTTAAAGCATCTTGAAAAATTAAAACAGAAATCTGAAAGAATGCAAAATGTACTCGATAGATGCAAAATAAGCTTTGAAGCTGCTTTCTATCCATTGTTCACTCCTTTTGAATTACCTTGGACAGAAATTCTGGAAAATTCTGTCAGAGAAGGATTTGAAGAAGATCCTCTAAAAATCCCTTTAGCTGGAGGTAGTTTACCTCTTCAACCTTTGTATGAGGTAACAAAAAAACCGATTTATATTATTCCATATGCCCAACCAGATGAAAACAATCATGCCCCGAATGAGAATATGATGGTAGAGTGGTTTGAGAAAGGAATAAAAACTAGTATTATACTTTTACAAAAGCTCGGAGAACTGAATAAGTAGGGAAGTTAGGCTCTAACTTTAAATATGTAGTTCTTCTAGTTTATGTAATATGTATGAGTTAGTTGGAAAATGTGGTTGTATTTGTGAGATATGTCCTTTATATAAGGATAATTTGTTAACAGATGAGGATAAAATAAATACATCACAAAGTTGTGGAAAATACCTTAATTGGAATCCAACACCAGAAAAACTAAAACAATGTTGGGGATGCCAATCTGAAGAAGGTTTCAAATATTTACCTAAATGCAATATGAGAATGTGTGCACTCCATAACAAAATAGAAAGTTGTGCGTATTGCTCTTCATTTCCTTGCGAAGACTCACAGAGATTTAGTCGAGAACTAGTAGAAATGAGATTAGGTGTATCAGTTCCTGAGGAAGATTATCTTAAGTTCATTAAACCTTGGGAAGGAGCAAAGAATTTAGAGGAAATAAGGAATTCACTTTCTGAAGAAGATATTGTAGAAATGAAACCAATTTCTGTTGATCTTAAAATTGTTAAATTTCCAGAAGAAATGAAACTTTCGAAAAAAGAAAAAACAGCTTTTCGTACATTACATGAGATTATAGAAACAGTAGAACCTTTGAAGGATTTATCATATGCTAGAGTTGAGGTTCGAAAAGAAATAAGAAGATATCTAATCAAACTGCTTCAATTATTTGGAACTACAGGGAAACTTGTTAAAGAACATGATAAAGAACACCTTGAAATTGATAGTGAGGTTTATTTTAAATCCATGAAAGGTATCAGATTTTATAGCAGTTTGGAAGGTGTAGGTCAAAGACTAGAGCTTTTTGAGAACATTGGAATCAATATAGAGTTATTTCCAGAAAAAAGTCTTGATGATATTATAACACCAACTAAAGCTCTAAGAAAAAAAGGTTGGAAGATGAGAATGTCTTTCGGTGAGGAAAAAATTAAACAAACAAATGTTAAAGCTTTACAGGAATATGCTCAGAAACTGAATGAAAAATATGGTAATAAATCCTTTAGATATTTCAATAAGGCTGATATGAGAATCTTAGAAGATTGACAAATATTTCACTAATCTAGTTTTTGGCATTTAGGACAAATAAAATTGTTTGAGCCTGCAACACTTAGTTTTTCAATTAATGTTTCACAATTAGGACACAGTTTTCCTTTACACTTTGAATCAATCATTCTACTAAATTTCCCAGCTACTCCATACAAATCCTTTCTTTCCTTTCTACCTTTGAGTTTTATTGCTTCTTTCAATGTTTCTTTGATAGAATTGTATAGATCTTTCTTCTCTTCGTTTGAAAGTGTGTTTGCTTTCTTTTTTGGGTGAATTCTTGATTTGAAGAAAGCATCATTAAGATAGAAATTTGATAATCCAGGAACTTGTCCATGGTCTAAAAGAGTTGATTTAATCATTCTATTGCTTTGATCTAGCATAATTGCAAATTTTTTAAAAGTAAATTCTGAATCCAATGGAGTAGGACCAATTTTTCCAGGATAACGAGTTTCATCTAGTTCTTCTTGAGTAGCAAATCTCATTAAAAGAAATCCTGAATATTTGAGAGTTAGGAAAGTTTCATCATCAAATTCGAATATTAAATGATATTTCTCAGGAATTGTAGTTTCATTTTTATGAAACAATATATCACCCCCCATTTCTGGAGCAATAGCTAAAATCTTTTCAGTTTCAAATCTAGAAAATATCCATTTTCCTTTTGCAAACGTTGATAGAATCTTTTTGTTTTTTATTTGTTGTTCAAATTCCTTTGGGGAGAGATTGATGAACATAGTTTTATGACTATAATCCTTTAGAGTTACATTTACTACCGTTTTTCCTGAAATTTCCTTATTCATCTGCTCTGCAAGTAATAACGCTTCCGGTAAATCGACCATAACTAATTTCTCCTATTCTTTGATTATTGTTTAATAGTGAAAACTATAGTTTTAGGCATTTAAAGAATCTGTGAAAAAAAAGAAAAGAAATATAAGGAATCTCTTGATATATGAACTATGGAAGTTCAAGATAGTAGTTCATTAGAAATTCAAGAAAAAATAGATAGTCCATTAAAGATTCAAATTTTTCTTAGAGTGCTCCTTTATATCTTAGGTGTAGTCCTTATTGTAACAATTGCTCTTGCTTGGTGGAAATATCCAGAAACATATGAATTCTTTCAAGAAAATGTGAGTAATCTAGGAGGTAACCTAAGTAATTTAGGATTTGATAATTCTGCTTCTTCGTTAATTATGATTATAGGTTGTAGTATAATTGCAGCTATAACTTTCGTAATTTCTATTATTTACTTCGCATATCGTAGACTACGATTCAATTATGCTAAAGCTGTTCTCTGTTTAGCTTTAGCAGTTGGGGCAGCAGGACTCGCAGTACCTTTAGATCATTCTACCCTCAATGAATTTCATTACATTGGTGCAACTCTCTTTCTGATTACTTTTGGAGCTTTTAATTTTGTATCACAAGGACTTAGATATTACCGAAAGCACAAATTCTTTCCTGAAAAAAAGAGTTTTGATTTTTGGATTGATTTCATCTTTATATGGATAGTTTGCTTTGCGTTTATATTCTACTTTGTAGTATTTTTACTAGAACATTATGCACCTATTCCACTTATTCCAGCACCTCCTGTACAGAAAGCTGTCTTAATAGTAGATTTAATTGCAATAGCTTTGTTTAACATAAATGATATGTAATTAGAAAAACCATAGAAGAACCATTCCTTTTTTTTTTATTTTTGTAAGGTTGTTAAACTGATATTTAACTATGAATGGTTAGATTGGTGGGAAAAAAATAAGAAAAAAGTCTATAAATTAATGTAATTTCTCTTTAGGTATTATAACTGAATACCCTCCTTCGATATGACCTTTTCTTAACTTCCACATACTAATTCCAATACCAAAACATAGAATTTTAGGATCTGGCTTGATTTTTATTGTTACTAGTTCTTTCTTTTCTTCCTTTGAAAGATGTTCAGTAATTAACCTCAGTATTCTTTTTTCCATAAAGACTTCAAGTACTTCTCCATTGTCAAAAGATGATAATTCAGCTTTACCATTTATTGTAATTGTATTTGAGGGTACAAATCTCAAATAGTGGTGTGGGAAGGGAATAATGAAAGATACGTTCAGATTTTTCTTTATGTTTTTTATTTTTCTATATTTAATAGATGTTATGATGTATATTGCAAATTTTGATGAAGGTTTTGAGACACCATACAATACTCCAGATGTATGAGGAAATCCATCTTGATCTATGGTGTTTAAAATTCCGAAAGTTTTACCTCTAATTTCCTTCTCGATAAATGAAAACTGATGCTTGTTCATTTTAATCTCTCTATTTTTCTACTTTTTTTTGGAAATATTTGTGATATTTCTATTCAACTTTCAATTTTAATAAAAGAAACGATTGAATCTATATAAAAAGTTAAAGGAATAGTATTCAAAAAGCTTAATCGAAACAAGTTTATATAACAAAAAACTAGCTTTATTTTGATTGTGACCATTCATGAAAATCAATATCAAAGGAGCAGAAGAAAATAATCTTAAAAACGTTGATGTTGAAATAAAAGATGGTTTAACAGTTGTAACTGGTATTTCAGGTTCGGGTAAATCAAGCTTAGTATATGACACTTTATACCATGAAGCTCGAAGAAGATACATAGATGCTTTTACTCCTAGTTCTTTTGGAAGATTACCCAAAGCTAATGTAGAAAGAATAACTGGATTAAATCCAGCAGTTGCAGTGGATCAAAATGTTCTAAATCGCAATCCGCTATCCACATTAGCTACTGCTTCAGGTTTGCATCCATTTTTCAGAATTCTTTATGCTACACATGGTGAAAGAATTTGTCCTAAGTGTCAAGACAGCTTAGTGGTTTATTCAGAAGATGCTATTGTAGAGGTAATTAAGAAAAGAACAAAAAAACAATCAATAGGGATTTTTGCTCCAATAATAAGGAGTGTTGTTGGAAGTCATAAAACACTATTAGAAATGCTTAGAGAAAGATTTGATAAAGAATCAATAATAGTAAATGGAGAAGAATGGAACTATCAAGAATTAAATCCTGATGAAGAACACATAATAGAGATAAAATTAGCTGATATATCCGAAAAAGTAACCTCTAAGCAGATAAGAGAAATCATAAAGAATGTGTTTAGTTTTGGGGGGAATCTGATAGTGACAAGAGCAGAAAATCAAGTGGAAGTCTATGCATCCAATCCAGTTTGTAAATCATGTGGTTATTGGTTTGGAGATTTAGAATCTAAATATTTCCGTATGCAGTGTGAATACTGTAAGGGGGAAGGATGTCAGGAATGTAATAGCACAGGGATATTTCCAGAAGCTGCATCAGTAAAATGGGAAGGATTGACTCTGCAAGAATTACTTTCATTATCAGTAGATGAGATTAATGAGAAATTAGAACAAGCATTTTTCCCAAAAACAGCAAAAAGATTAGAAGAGGAGATTAAGAAACGAATAACAGCTTTAAGAAAAGTAGGATTAGGTTATATTGAACTTAACAGACCATCACCTTCACTAAGCAGAGGTGAGAGTCAGAGAGTAAGATTAGCTATAATTTTAACAAGCAAATTAGAAGATATGTTACATCTGCTAGATGAACCCACGATTGGAAGTCATCCTCATGATGTAGCAAATCTATTACCAGCTTTTAGAGATTTAGCAGGTCCCGTTGTATTTGTAGAACATGATCGAATGGCAGCAGCAATTGCAGATCATGCAATAGATATTGGGCCAGGAGCTGGTGAGGAAGGAGGAAGTATAATTTTTGAAGGTTCTACTAAAGATTTATGGAAAGAAGAGAGCGCTACAGGCAGATTCTTTAGCTTTAGGGAATTAGTTTTAATTCCTGATTTAAGAGGAGAACCAAGAGAATTCTTGACAGTAAAAAATGCATCACTTCGAAACCTAAAGAATATTGACATTAAAATACCTCTTGGGAGAATTACAGCTATTACAGGTGTATCAGGTTCAGGGAAGAGTACATTTGTTAAAGATGTTCTTTATGAATCTCTGAAGCAAGGAAAACCAATTGGGTGTGAAGATATAGAAGGAGAACACATCAAACCTGTATTAGTAGATCAAAGTCCAATTGGTAGAAATCCAAGATCAAATCCAGCTACTTATACAAAATTATCAGATATTATAAGAGACATATTTGCAGAAGCTTCGGACTTATCTATATCACATTTTTCCTTTAATAGACCTGAAGGGAGATGCTCTAAATGTGAAGGGATAGGAGCAGAGGAATTTAAATTACCATATGTTGCACCAGTTTGGTTACCATGTGAAGAATGTCAAGGAAAGCGTTTTAATGAAGAAGTGCTAGACATTAAAGTTGATTTTAATGGAAGAAGCATGAATGTTGGAGATTTTTATGAATTAAGTATTATCGAAGCTACTTCATTATTACTTGAAAGCAAAAATATCTCCGAAAGTAATCGTAAGAAAGCGAAGAGTATTTGTCATGCATTGATTGATATTGGATTAGGCTATCTTCATTTAGGTCAAGCATCTCCTTCTCTTTCAGGTGGGGAGAGTCAAAGGGTAAAATTAGCAAAGTATCTTGGTAAAAAAGATCTCTCAAAGAATCTTATTTTGCTTGATGAACCAAGTACAGGACTTCATCCAAATGATATTTCAGGTTTACTTATAGTTCTTGATCGTTTAGCACGAGCTGGAGCAACCATAATCATAGTAGAACATAATACAGATATTATTCGTGCAGCAGATTGGGTAGTTGACCTAGGTCTTGGTGCAGGACCAAGGGGAGGTAATTTGATTTTTTCTGGCTCATTGAAAGAATTATTAAAAAACAAAAAATCATTGACTGCTAAAGCTCTAAGAGAAGAAGAAGATTTCACTCCTGAAAAAATGTCTTATCCTCAACAATACTATGTTTCTGATTCTATTGTTATTAAAGGAGCTAGTGCAAACAATCTCAAGAATGTTAGTGTAGAAATTCCTAAAGAGAAACTAACTGTAGTAACAGGTGTTTCAGGTTCTGGAAAATCTAGCTTAATTTCTGATGTTCTTGAAAGAGAAGCTCGAAGAAGGTTTCTTGAAAGCTTATCCATTTACGAACGTCAAAGTGTAAGAGAAGGTCCTGAAGCACCCGTTGAATCGGTTACAGGTTTAGGGGTCACTGCAAATACAAGAGTTGGAGGAGTATACCATTCTTGGAGAATTGATCCAAGATATACTGTTGGAAATGCAAGTGGAATTATTGCTTACCTTAACAATTTGGTTTCATCAATTGGTGAAAAAAAATGTGAAAAATGCGGAGAAAAAATGATTAGGGAAGAAGAAAAGTTTAGATGTAAAAAATGTAATTTATCTGAAAAGCTGATTACACCAAATCTATTGTCTCCTTTAAACCTACAATCATGTTGTCCAAAATG
>JAEOTG010000409.1 GCA_016839985.1 Candidatus Heimdallarchaeota archaeon
AATAGAACTACATGTATGAGTTTAAAATCAGACCGGTGATTTCATTGGCTTCGAAATTCTTGTTACTATTCAAACCGTTTCAACGTTTTACTTTTGAGATAAAGAAACCTGCAAAGAAGCCTTCTTTTAAAAGAAAGCTAGCCTGGACTTTCGGTATCTTAGCTCTTTATTTAGCAATGCTGAACATCCCTATTGTTGGTGTACCAAGAGAAGGTGGAACAGATCCCTTCTTTGCAATGAGAGCAATTTTGGCTTCCCAAAGAGGAAGTTTAGCTGAATTAGGTATTGGTCCAATTGTAACCGCTGGTTTGATTATGCAACTTCTTGTGGGTTCACAAATAATTAAAGTAGATTTCACTAACTCAGAAGAAAGAGCATTATACACAGGGACACAAAAGGTTTTAGCAATACTGATGACATTATTTGAAGCTCTTGCATATATTCTTGGTGGTGCTTATGGAGAAGACATAGTTTTTGGATCACAAATGATAATTCTTCTGCAACTTGTTGTAGCGGGATTTATCATTATGATGATGGATGAGCTAATCCAAAAAGGGTATGGACTTGGTAGTGGTATTAGTCTCTTCATTGCAGCAAGTGTATCCTATAATATCTTCGATGGTATGTTCAATCTAACACAAGATGTTGCTGGAGGAGGATTTATCTGGTTTAGAGGATGTATATTAGCTTTCTTCCAAGGAATAGGTAGAGGAGATGTACTAACTCCATTCAGCAGACCAGGAAGGACTCCAGATCTCATTGGACTGCTAGCTACACTTGTAGTCTTTGCTATGGTAATCTATGTTGATTCTATGAAAATTGAGATACCTGTTCAACACAGTCAATTTAAAATGCCCGCACGTTACCCAATAAAATTCCTTTACACATCAAACATACCTGTCATATTAGTAAGTGCATTATTTGCCAATATATACTTCATATCAAACTTGATGTTTAACAAATGGCAGAATGAAACTACGGGTTTCAAAAACTTCTTTGTTAATTTCTTTGGTCGGTGGGAAACTATACCTGACACGGAACAGCTTGCACCAGTATCTGGATTGGCATCCTTAACTACGGCACCTTATGGACCAGAACAAGTAGCTTCTCATCCCGGAAATTCAATGGTATATCTATTGCTTATGATTGTACTTTGTGGTGTCTTTTCGCGGATTTGGATTGATACGGCAGGAATGAGTTCCAGAAATGTAGCGAAACAGCTCTTAGACGCCAATATGCAAATTCCAGGATTTAGACGGAATCCACGTATTGTCGAGAGGTATCTTGAAAGATATATTCCAACAGCAGCTTGGTTAGGAGGTTTCTTCATTGGGGTGCTAGCTGGAGTAGCAGATTTTCTTGGTGCTTTAGGAACGGGTACGGGAATATTACTTACAACTGGAATACTTCGGCAGTACTATGAGATATTTGCTAGCGAGCAAATAAGTGAAACAGTTCCAGCTCTAGCTGGGTTATTAGGATTAAAATAATCCTCCCTCTTCTTTTTATTTCTATAACAAACTCACTAAAGATCAAGGTCTATTACTTTTCGTGTACTAACGCTCTCTATAGAAGCAAGAGCTATTTTTAATGCTTTTAATCCATCTATTGATGAAACCTCAGGTCTTTTACTCTCAAGGCATGAATCTACAAAATTCACCATTTCAGCTTTTAAAGGTTCTTTCCAAGGAATCTTATGTTGTTTAACCCATTCGTGATCCTCTATTAGATACTCTTGAGAAATATAATCAGCTTCAACTATACCTTTTTCACATGTAAGCATTAATTTACGCAACTTGTGTGGAGTAAGATAGTTAGCCTCTATAAAACCAGTTAAACCTTCTCCAAAATCTAGAAGAATCTCTGCATAATCTAGATATGCATGACGTAATTTTCCACCTCGAGCATATAGAGAAACCGGATCTTTAGCTATTAAGTGACGAAATATATCTATGTCATGAATACTAACATCTCTAATAACATCAACATCCTTTAGCCTTTCAGGCCAATATGGTCCTAATCTTCTTGCACTAATAAGAACAAGATTACCTAATTCTTTTTTTTCTATCAATAAATCAGATCTACTTACGATTGGATTAAATCTTTCAATAAAACCTACTGAAACTACTACATTAGATCCCTTTTCTGCATCTATGATTCTTTCTGCTTCTTCCATAGTACTAGTCATGGGTTTCTCAATTAGTACATGTTTCCCATTTTCAATTGCTTTTAGTGCAATTTCAGCATGTGTTGATGTAGGCGATGCAATAGTTACTGCATCAACTTCTTCACTTTGAAAAATTTCTTCAAGTGTAGAGAAAAATTTGGTGTTATATTGCTTTGCTAAACCTTGAGCTCTGGATATATCTATATCATAAACACCTGTAAGATTAGAACTTTCTAGTTCATTGAAGACTCTAGCATGATTTTTTCCCCAGCTTCCAGTTCCTATAACAACTACATTTAGTTTCTTCATATAATAACCACGATATTGTTATTTTCACTCTTTTTGAGTAAAGAAAAGTATATAAAATTTCTCATTCAGTTGTATGGATAAAAAGAAACTTGATATATTTATACGAATATTTTTTCATATTGCCAAAGCAGTCTAAATATAATGAAAGTACTCTTTTAGAAGCTTACAAAATAATTGCTAAAAGGTACTCACAATTAAAGAAAAAACCATGGAAAGATTTTCTTTCTTACTATACCTATCTTAATGATAAATTTAATCTACCAAAGTCAGGAACTTTAGTGGATGTAGGATCTGGAAATGGACGAAATTTACTGGTTTTCAAGGAGCAGGCTTGGCACTTCATAGCTTCTGATTTTTCATTTGAATTACTGAAGGTACTAGTTCCCATAGAAAAAGGAAAAATCAGTCTAATTAATAATGACATGCGAAATATTCCATTAAGGAAGAATACTGCAAATTTCGTTCTTTGCATTGCATCAATTCATCATTTATATAACGAAAATGATGTAGTTAGGACATTAAACAACATTACAGACATAACAAAAAAAGATGGTTTTATTATTATTTCTTGTTGGAGACGATGGAAAAAAGGTTCTAAGGTTAGAATGATATCTGATTTATTGTTATATCCAATCAAGAAAGCAATCAACAAAAATTGGAGGTATGGGGATATTTTTCTTCCTTGGTTTAATGATCAAAAGCAAATTATTGCAAAACGTTATTATCATTTATTTACTAAAAAAGAGTTGTTACGAGTAGTGGAAAAGAGTGAACTAAAGGTTAGTAATATAACATGTTTAGGTGGGAAAGGAAAAAAAGACAACTATTTCCTTCTCCTAAAAAAACCGATTTAATTCTCGTTCTTTTTTTTCTTTTAGTCTACTCCAATTACAAAAGCTTTTAAAATATACTTTTTTCTTGAGTAAGTAACAAGGAACGTGGTTTTAAGATTGAGTTTCTGGACCGACTGGCTTGA
>JAEOTG010000410.1 GCA_016839985.1 Candidatus Heimdallarchaeota archaeon
AGCAGAAGCTATAGAGCTAATACATTCCGCTAATGGAGTAGCGGTTTTACCACATCCTCTTCTTATCGAAATAGATAATTTTTCAGAACTAGAAGATTATTTTGATACTCTACTTTCTTGGGGTTTGGATGGAATTGAAATATATTATAATTACAGTCATGTTACCCCAAGCATTCCTAAAAGGAGATTGAGAAATGGTTTAGAAATGATGAAAAAATACAGTAGAAAGAATGATCTTCTTGTGACAGGAGGATCTGACTTTCATGGAGATTCAGGGAAGTTAGGAGAGGTGTCAATACCAATTGAGGTTATTGAATCTTTAATTGAATATTTCAAAAATAAATAATAGTAAAACAACACCATATCTGGAATTTAGATAATATACCAAATAAAGTTCTTACTAACTACTTATTCTCTCGATAATTTTGTTTATTAGAGATAATAGTTTCTCCATTGTTGATTTGCCAATATCTAGAGTTTTTCCTGGTGAGTGAAAAAGTACATTGCGCTTGAATCTTACCTCATGAAGCATATTTACCTCATCTTTATCAAGAAGTTTGTTTTCTTCTAGAATATCTATTAGTTTTAGAAAATTTACATCTTCTTGTTGAAATTCTGGAGTTATATCCTCAAGAGTTTTTCTGAAAATCGTTTCTAAAGTTCTATAAATCAAGAGAAAAGAGAGAGTTTGTTCTTCACTTCTTATTTTGTTCCATTCATCTATTTTTTCTTTAACATAATCAATATCAGCTTTAATTGCCTGTTCTTCTTCTGATGTAAGTATTTTGCTGGAAATTAATCCTGCAAGTGGATCAAATTTGAAATGTTTCTCTATCCTTTCCTTTGTTTCATTTGAAAGTTGAGTTTCTTCTAATATTTCTTTATACATTTTCCATGCAATAGATTTTGCCATTTCATCTCTGTGATACCATGAAATTGTTTCAATCAAATTCGGGAGAATGAGTTGTTTCTTAGCTTCTTCTATTACTCCAGATAATTCTCTTTGAGTCCTTCTTACAAATAGATTACTTATTGGAAAATCAGCTATAGCTAATATTTGTAAAAGTCTTTTTTCTCTTTCTACTTCAGGTTCATAGAAAATTATAGGAAGAACTCTTGGAATTATTTTACACAGATTTCTAGTTGATGATAATGTTAGAAAAACACCAAAGATAAATAGAATACTGAAAATAAGGGCAAATATTGTTACATTAACATTATTTGTAATCTGATCTAATTCTATAAAATCTAATTTTATACTTTTGAATGAAAGATAGATTACAAGTATAAGGTTAATTAAAAGCAATCCAGATGTAACAACACTGAATAGATAAAGAGTCTCGTTATATGTAAGTAACCTTTCATTCCTTGTAGTATGACATCTATCTATGAAATTCTGATCATATTGTTTTCTTGCTTCACTAACTAAATCTGGAATTAATTTTGCTTTAATTTTCTTCTCAAGAATCCCTCTGTCCTTTTTTGATAGTTTTAATTCCATATCTGTTAATGGAACAGCTTTCTCCTTCAAACTGAAACTTCTAGGTTTAATGAATATGTTTTCAAAATTCTTGTTTAAATTCTGTGATATAGATAATTTTACTCTGCCTAAGTAGAATATGAGCTTAGGTGCAATCAAATAAAGAAATAATATAGGAACTATTAGAAAGACAAAAATCAACAAAGTTGAATATTGAAAATCACCTGTTCTAAGACCTGTATAAATAATATATACTGATAACTCAATTAAGAAGGGAAGAATTAATCCAAACAGAATTCGAAGTAAAAGAGGCCATAATCTAGAATTTGTTCTGAAGCTCATCAAAAACCAATTTTTATTTTCATTTAAATGTATAATGGTTTCCTACTCGAAAAAAGGGATATTATCTTCTCTAAGCAAATTCTCAATAGCTACTTTTTCTTTCTTTAGCTGATTAAGAACGGGACCTTCAATATTTCTGCATTCTATTTTGTCTAGCAAAACTTGATAAAACAGTCGGTTTAATCCCTTTTTTTTATAAATTTCTGATTCTTTGAGAAGCAAATCAAAGCCTATTTCTTCTATTCTTTTTAGCGACCAATCCGCTGGAAATTTAATTTTCTCACTCTTAACAAATTCAAAGAAATATGGTATTTGGTATGCTAAGAAGCAATTACTTTGGTTAGCAAATTTCTTGCTTAATGTTAATAATTGTTGAATTTTAAAAGTCGAATGTGTTTTTTCATCTTCTGAGAACTCTTTTTTTACAACTTGCATTAGAGCAATCATTTTTACTAAATCTTGAATATTAAAATCATGTTGCAATCTTAGAGTGAGATACAATTCCTCCTTTGAATGCTGATTTGTGTTATTCGTATTTTTTTTGAAGTGTGTAATTGATTTTTCAGCTGGGATTTTGTAGAATAACTTGTCTGATACTATTCGAAATAAATCGTATAAACTACTTTTTTCATTGATAAGCAAAATTTGGAGAAAGAATCTATTTACCCATTTATCATAAAAAACAATGAATGGAAGAGAATTACCTTTTTGTCCTAAAAAAGAAACTAAAGAAACGTCTTGACTAACGATTTGTTTTATCTGTTCTTGGGATACTTCATAATGATTTGAAAAAACTAGTAATTTATCATTCATACTATGTTTTGTTATACTGTTAAAAACCTTTAATGAGTATGGTTCAGAATCTGAAGATCTATTAATAAGCTTTATAGAGAAGTCTCTTATCTCTATTTTGAGTTTTTCATCTATAACTTCTTTTCCTTCTGGTATTGAAACTAGTATTTCGTTAACATAACTCTTTAGATTTCGAATATGATGAATTAACATTGTTTCATCTTCTTCTCTGTTATTGCATCCAAGGATTACTCCTGTAATATGAGTTGTTTCCTTTTTTTTCCTTTCTAGATTTTTTTCTACTTTTTCAAGCAGCATCTTAAGAGAGTTATGCATCTAGTTTCCTCAATAAAACATATCTTCAATAATCTTGGAGATTAACTTGTCTATGTTAATCTCTAAATGAAAGTTTATTTTTTTCCTTAATTTCTTTATATTCTCTTTGTTTTCTATAAACCTTTCTTGTGGACAATACACATACTTTATTCCTTCAAGATTAAATTCTGATATATTAGAAAGAGTTTCAGTGGTCCAAACAAGTACTTTAGTATAATCTAGTTTTTTATATCCTTCAATGATTATTATACTTGGTTTGTTAATAATAGAGGAAATTTCTATTATTTTTGATAAATCCATTTCATCTTTTAAAGTAAATTGAATAGCATCTTGAAAAGATACTACAGAAAGAGTAGAACCAGATTTCAAAAACAAATCAGAATCTTTTTCTGTGATAATATAATCATGAGATTTAGCGGATTTAATTGAGGTAATTCTTTCTTTTCTGTCTGATAATTTTTCTACTAACTCTGAAACAAAAGTAGTTTTACCTGCTTGTGATAATCCTACAATCTGAAGTATATGTGGAGTTTCCATCATATGTACAATCAACGAAAGTTTTTAAGGATGATTATTTCTGGAGTAGAATGTATCTGAAAAAGATTATGAAAGTTAGAGTTTAATTTTAGTTATTTCTTACTTCCATCTATTTGTTGCTTAAGTGCTCTTGCACCATATAGTATTTTTTTTGCAGTGGTGATTCCAATACCTCTAATTTTGCTTATTTCCTCTGGAGTTGAATTGATTACTGATTCAATTGAACCAAAACCACCATCTTTTAGAAGCATTGCTGTTTTGTCTCCAACTCCAAGAATATCAGTTATCTTAAATGGTTCGCCTTCCTCTGATTCTATAATCTCTATCTCAAAAGGTAACTCTGATTTCTTTATAGGTGGAGCTATATCCTTCTTAACTTCAATTTTCTTCTTTTCTTTATCATAAGGTACAGGAATTTCCTTTTCTTTAGGATCAATTCTTACTGAAGGAATAGTTTCTTTATCTCGTAGAACTTCACTTGGTTTTACAATATGAAATTCTTCCAGAACATCTATTGTTTCTTTATCCTTTAGATATGCACTTGGTCTTAGTAGTTTTTCAGATGGAAGGGCTAATTGGTGTTTTGTTGTTGGTTTTCTAGGAGTTGAAGTTTTTTTTTGTTGTTCAGAGATTTGGCTTGGTCTCTCTGAAGGGCCTGAAATTGCACTAATTGTATCCCTTTGTTTGAGATACTCACTCGGACGTAAAAGAGTTTCTGAGTGACGAGTTTCTTTAACTATGGGTTCCTTAGGTTTCGTTACTACTGGATCACCATCAATTTTCATGAAAGTAGG
>JAEOTG010000411.1 GCA_016839985.1 Candidatus Heimdallarchaeota archaeon
CCATTTTACAATCAGATTAGCCCATTTCTTAATACCTTCTAATCCAATATTCCTTATTGGTGGATTAACCATTGTGTCAATACATTGTTGAAGTGCTTCTTTGATAGTGTTTTTTGTTATCTTCAATTTTTTTGGAAGATCAAAATCAAAAGTTGCATGTTGAGGTGGCCAAGGAGGATATTTTGAACCTCTCGCGTTTTTAAGTTGTTCAATAGTTGTAGTTACTCCTTTTTTTCCTCTGTCTGAAATGTAAACAATATCATTCTCTTCATCTACTCCATATATTACAAAAACATGTTGTCCAAAATGTGCATCTTCTGGTACACCCATGTAGGGCAGATAAGCCATATCTGCATAAACAACCGTGGGTTCTTTGTTGGATAGTTTTTCGATTAACCATTCATATCCTTTTTTATTACTGGTAGTTCTTCTTACATTGATAGTTGCTCCAGCTCTTCTTGCAGCATTTTCTATGAAGTATCTACCTCCACCTCTACCTCCAACCATTGGAGCAGGCATCTGTTTTACATACCAATAAATAAAACCAATCCCTCCTGCTAAACCAAATAACATCTCTTCTGAAATAGGCATATTATTGTAAAGGAATATCTTTTGAACTGCACTTGTTTCACAGTGTATTCCTCCGAAATAGTTGAAATTTTCAACAAGATATTTATTATTCATTTATTAAAATTTATTCACAATATTATTTAGTGTTTTTATTTTTAGTGATGTATGAATGAAGATAATGTGTTAACTGAAGATGAAACTATTATCTTAGGTGTAATTTATGGTTTAGAAATAAGAAAGAAAGATCCTGAAACAGGAGAAATAACCATAACAGAACAACTCAAGGTTAAATCCAATATAGAAGGAATCATTGCTTTTGGTAATCTGCGTTTTAAGAATAAAACAGAAAATTGGCCTAAACTCTTAAACTCACTTAATCAGAAAAACTATTTAGATTTTAAAGAAGAATTATACTCTTTAACAGATAAAGGACGAATTATTGGAAAACAAATACGTACTCAATGGATGAGTGAAGGTTATGATAATCTTTTACTTAGATGTGCGGAAAGTGAAGCTTATGGTTTATTTTGTAAGAAAGTATTTGGTAAAAATTTGTTGCAATTTAATGCTATGGATATGAAGCAGTTAAATAAGATGCTAGATTCTCTCAGTTTGAATAATGATGATTTAGTTCTTGATTTAGGATGTGGATTAGGAAAAGTAGCTGAATATATCTCAAATAAAACTGGTGCTAGAGTAGTAGGTATTGATTTCTCTATAAAAGCAATTGAATGGGCAAAATCTCAAATTCAAGCAAGAAATGAGAAATTAGAATTTCAAGTTGGAAATATAAGTAATTTAGATTTCCCTCAATCAACTTTTGATGCAATAATTTCAATTGATACATTGTATTTTGTTGATGATTTGGATAAAACAATCAATGAAATGAAGAAAATATTGAAACCAAAAGGTCAAATGGGAATTTTTTATGCTCAGTATCGAGACCTTGATGAACCAATTGAACTTCTAAAAGCTGAAAAAACTAAAGTTGGTAAAGCTTTACTAAAAAATGGATTATCATTTAGTTCAATTGATTTTACAGAAAATGCAAAAGAAATATGGGTGAAAGAAGTTTCTGCTGCTGAAGAATTAAAAGAACTGTTTGAACAAGAGGGAAATCTTATTCTTTATAATGATCGTACAGAAGATGCTAAAAGAGTTCTTGAGTGGATAAAAAACGAACAAGAAAAAAGATATTTCTATCATGTAAAAAAAATTAACAAGGTTTAAATTCAACTCAAGAATATATTTTTTTTGTGACTAAGAAAGTAAATAAAATCAAATATGAATTATTAACACAAGCAGAATATGAGAAACATGCTGATAGCGATTTAGTTCAAGTTTCAGATGGTTCTTATCTTAATGTACTGAAAACTACTGCTAAATCAGAAAGAAAAAACGATCACACACTGCTTCTTATTCCTGGTTGGGGTACATTTCCTTTAGGGTGGGATGATTTCCTTATTGACATAATGGAAGATTTTGATATTTATTATCTTGAAACTAGAGAAAAAAGTTCGAGTCAATTAAATAAAAAAACTAAACATGATATGGATAGAAGTTCTTCTGATATCAAAGATATTGTAGAATACCTAAGAATAAATCAAAGTAAGTTGATAGTAATGGGTTCTTCCTTCTCTACACCTATTATAGCACATGCTCTAGCAACTGAAAAGATTAAACCAAAATTAGGTGTATTAGTTGGACCTGCAATAAAATTCAAACCTCCTCCAACATTTATGTTTCTAACAGCGTTTATACCTGGTAGATTCATCACAATTTTGAAACCAATTGGACGATTGTGGGTAAAATATTTTAAAAGTGAGGATGAAGTTCAAGCAGCAAAATATTACCGAGTAATAAAAGAAGCAGATCCTGTTAAATGGAAGAAAATAGGAAGGAATTTTCCAAAATTACATTTTGCTGAATTATACAGAAAGATAACTGTAAGAATGCTCATAGTTGATGAGACCAAAGATAAAA
>JAEOTG010000412.1 GCA_016839985.1 Candidatus Heimdallarchaeota archaeon
ATTTTTGGTTTGCTTCGACCACAACAATCTCCATCTATCCCTATCTTCCCCATTTGTGCAGCAACCATTAAGGGAATAATACTATTATTTGGTCCTAATTCTGTGGCAACAAACGCACTAAACTTTTTATCTAGAAAATTTTCAAGCTGTTTAACAGCTTCCATCATAGGGTTTTTTTGAATGATAGAAAGATTTTCAACTAATTTTTTCTCTTCTGAAGTAATTCCTCCCCCAACCATACCAATAATACAAATGTAATCCTCATCTATAAAATCAGATAAATCCCCTATAGTAAAATGGTTACCTTGATTATAAATACGTTTTATATTTTCTATAGCATTTTTTTCACTTCCTCCTCCCCCACATGCTAATATTTTAGCCCCAGTTACAAGATCAAAAGCTTCTTGTTCTGAAATTTCTCTGATGACCATAGTGTTTCATTTTTATAGAATAATTTCTTGCTTTTATTCTTTTCTTGGAGAGACCAGAATGTTTGATAAAACTGAAGCTTTTTATTCTACCAGAAATCACCAGTTTAAGAGATTATACGTTAAAGTTGTGATTGTGATGGTTATTAACATAATCGAAGCAAAGGAAATCCCAGGAACTTCATTTGAAGATGTTCAACAGGTGAAAGGATTAGATGTTATATCTACTTCTCACTCTGATTATCTTATAGATGAATCTAAGTTAGCTGGGGGGTCAGCAAACTGGTTATTCTTTCCAGAGAAAGAAGAAGATGTTGTTTCAATTGTTAACAAAATGCGTGAAGAAAATACTCCAATTACAATTTCAGGAGGAAGAACAGGAATAGTTGGTAGTGCAGTTCCTTTCAATGGAGCTGTTGTTTCTACTGACCAGATGACCAAAGTTATTGGATTAGGTTTTGATGAAGAAGCTCAGAAATATTTTGTTAAAGTCCAACCTGGAATAACTCTAGAGAAATTAGAAGATGTGCTTAAGCATAAAGAATTTACAGAAGAACACAATCTCACTGAAGAAAAAAATTGGGTGGCAGAATTTAAGAGTGATAAAGATTCTTATCTCTTTCCTGTAGATCCAACAGAGATGACTGCAGCTGTTGGAGGTTCTATAGCAGCAAATGCTTCAGGAGCTCGTTCATTCAAATACGGAGCTATGAGACCTTGGACTAGACGACTAAAGGTTGTAGTTGATACAGGAGAAGTATTAGATATTTTGAGAGGACAATACAAAGAAGAAAATGGTAAGTTCATAATTAAAAAGTCTAATCAAGAAATAGAAATTAAAATACCTACATATCAAATGCCTAAGGCAAAAAACGCTGCAGGTTTGTGGGCTGAGAAAGGAATGGATTTAATAGATCTCTTCATAGGCTCTGAAGGTCTATTTGGAATGATTACTGAAGTAGACTTATGGATCACCAAAAGAATAGATGGTCTTCCAAATGTTATGTTTTTTCAGTCAGAAGAAGATTCAATCAATTTTGTTGAAAAACTTAGAGAGGACAAAGAACTAGCTGTTGAATATATGGAGTTTTTTGACGAAAATTCCTTTGAATTACTCAAAAGTAAAAAAGACACAAATCCAGCATTAGCTAATCTAGCTACAATACCAGAAGATGCAAAAACAGCAATTTTCTTTGAAATACCTTACACTGAAGACAAACTCGAAGAGATCATAATGAAATTAGATGAAATGGCCATGGATTGTAACTCTTCAATAGATTCATGTTGGTCAGCCTTTGATGAAGTGGAAAAAGAGAACTTCAAAGCTATGCGTCATGCGGTACCTGAAATTGTAAACAGTACTATAGCAAGAAGAAAGAGCGAATATCCTGGAATACACAAATTAGGTACTGATATGTCCGTTGAACACAATCATTTTAGAGAAATGATGAAGATTTACCATGAAACAGTTAAAGAAAATGGTCTTGAATATGTTATGTGGGGTCATATAGGTGATTCCCATGTACATGTTAATATCCTACCTAGAAACATGGAAGAGCTAGAATTAGGTAAAAAACTTTACAAAAAGTTTGCAGAAAAAGCTGTTGAGTTTGGAGGTTCTGTATCTGCAGAACATGGTATCGGAAAAATCAAAGCTGAATACCTAGTGGTTATGTATGGAGAAGAAGGAGTAAATCAAATGCGTACTATAAAACAAGCTCTAGATCCTCATATGTTGTTCAATAAAGGTAATATGTTTACTATAGAGTAAAAACTTTACTTCCTTTCTTTCATCTCCTCTTTTAGAAGAAAATTACGGGGATAATACGCGAAGAATCAAGTGAGGAAAATCAAAGGATATCCTTTGATAAAAATCATTTTATATTCTTATTTTGAAATTCTTTTCATGTTTAATTCAAAAAAGATTCTTACTTATCTACTTTGGGCAGATGAATCTATCCTTGAAATCATAAGTGATTTAGATAAAGAAGAATTTACCCAAAAGTTGGATTCTTATAATAGAAGTATTCATGATATATGTGTCCATCAGGCAAGTGATCACCAATGGTGGTTTCACTATGTTACTGGAATTGAATTAGACGAAAAAGTTGATTTTGAAACTATCTCTCAATCTGAACTTATCAAAATGATACGCAAGTATAACTTCAAATGGAAAGAATTGGTTGAGAAAAGACCTTTTGAGAATTTTGAGATGAAAAGTAGAGACAAGATTATTCCCCTAAGTTTTGATGAAATTATTTTTCATATAACTAATCATGCAACATATCATAGAGGTCAACTAGCTCTAGCATTAAGAATTCTAGGAAAAGAAGTCAAGTTTACTGATTATGTACCTTTCCTAAGAACTATTAGTTGAAAAACTTCACAAAAGTTCATAGATTTTCTTTCTCATGCAAATGGACGTATATTTTAGTGTCTGCGATGACATTCTCGCGATATGAGAAAAGTTTATAAGGGCATGAGAGAATCGACGACATATGTCGGATTATGAACTGAAGAATTTTCAGAAGGGTTTCGAAGAAGATCAAGCAAGAGTCGGCATTAAGGTTGCTAGCAATTGGATTTTTGCTCATCAAACACCTGCTGATAGGTTGAAGGAAGTATATAGTCAACCTAATTTCGATCCTGAAACAAGACATTATTGTTTCAAAGGAAAAGAAATGGTTGGTTTCCTTACCACTCGTATATTAGAGGAAGAAGAAGGTAAACCAAAGAAAGCAAGTTTAGTATTTCCTTCAGTTTTGCCTGGACATGAAAAAGCTACTGAATTACTCTATGAGAAAGCAGTAGAGATTCTAAAAAATAAAGGAGTGGAAGTTGTTGAAACCTATGCTTCTGCTCTATGTGGAAATCAAGTAGATTTGGCAAATAAATATGGTTTCAAATATGTAAAAGATGTTGAGAACTTACTTTTCACGCTAAAAGTAAGCAACATCGATGAAAAAGAAGATACTAGTAAAATTAGAAAGTTCGATAAAGAAAAAGACTTAGAAGCTTGGATTAAATTAGTTAAGAAATATGATGAAGCTGATGATGAAAGAATCAAAAGAATAGTAGAAGAACTTGGTGAGGACGAAAACAGTATCGCTCATTTAGTTATTGAAGAAGATGGGAAAATTGTTGGTACTACTCTAGTCTGGAGAAATCCAATTAACACTAGTTCTGCTAATCTTGCTCATACATATTTTACTGATGTTAAATACTTAAAACAGCTTACAGCAAAAGCAGTAAAAATCGCAAAGAAAGAGAACATAGATTATTTTCTTATCTGGCTTTTCGGAAAACGTCTTTCTCTCAAAAAAGATTTCGAACAATTAAATGTAAATTACGCTCAACCAAGTACATCCTTGTTTGAGAAAGAAATCTAGTTACAATCAGCTTTAGAGCTGATAAATGCTGAGATTCTTCTTAAAGAGACCCACGGGAGGGAGCAGATCACCTTTTATTCTTCAGGTGTTTCCTCTTTTTTTTCTTCCTTGTTTATTAATTCTTCATACTCCTTAACTTTCTTTTCTTCACTTGTCCCTTCTAAAACAAGTACATATTCTAAACATCCTCTAGCTCTTTCTCGTCTTTGAATCATGTCATCAACATTAGTTGTTATATCTAAATGAATAACAATATCTGCTGCATCTAGATTCAATCCTCTACCTCCTAGAGGAGTAAACACCAAGACATTCACATTACCGTCATCAAATTCTTTCAATGTTATACGTCTCATATCTTCAGTAGTTTTTCCTGAAAGATATTTTACATCTGGATACTTGAGAACATTTAGTAATCTATAGATCTGTTCTCCTAGAGCTAGATATCTAGTAAAAAGAAGAATCTGAGCACCTCTTATCAGATGCTCATGAATTAGATCCAGAGCTGTGCTAACTTTGGGTTGTACTAATCCTCTAGTAGTTTTTTCTTCAGGTTCATCATATCTTGGAAGATCTACTCGATATGATATCATCTCTTTACTTGCTTCGATAATTGTCTTAAAAAGCTCTTTATTTTCTTCATCTTCAATATATTTCAGAAATTCTCCTGGTGTTGATTCCAACAGTAGAAGTCTCGAATGGGTAAGTTTAAACAATCGTAGAAAGGCATTTTTTAGTTCTTCTTTAGTTTCTTTATCCTTAACTGTATATTTGCCAATCTTAAAGGGATAATCCTTAGGTTCAGCTTGTAATCTATCTAGAATCCCTCCATATGAAAGCTTGATTATTTCTAACCTTGATAGATTAGAATCAAGGTTCTTCTGTATCATCTCAATAGGTTTTGTAATTTGTGTAGAAATCAGTTGATCGATTTTAATATAATCCTCACGTTTAATCTTCTGAAACTTTGTTACAGTTTCATAAGGTGATAAATCAAGCCTTTGCATGAGTTTTGTTTTGTCTTTTTCAAGAAGTTTTATTATTGCATTCGTCTTTTGCCTATCTCGTGTTCCCGTTAGTCCAAGGATTGGGAAGGTTTGAACTTTTTCTCTTCTCCTGAACAATACTTCGAAATATTTACTTAGACGAAAACCAGACATATCCCTCGCTAATATATCAGTTACTTCATCTATAACACAAAGATTTATACCTTCTAGAATATCAATTTTTAATTTACTCCTGATTTCAAAATGGTCATTCATTAATGCTGTAATTGGAGAAAAAACTACTGATGCGGCTTCATACATTTTACTCTTTTGTCTTAAACTCAATCCTTTACCTGTTGGATCATATAGATATCCTATCTTTTCTATAAAACCAAATTTCTTAGCCATTTCCAGAGCTTGACGACACCTTAATCCTGCAGCTTCTCTTGCGGAAGTGAAGATGAATTTAGCATTTGGATTCTCATTCTTTATCGCCAGAAAAGCTAATAATGTAATAACAGTTTTTCCTGTTCCGTAAGGATAATTCAACAAAACTGAAGCATCTGGAAGACTTTCGATTACCTCACCAACTGCAGCTAACTGATAATCTCTTTTCTCAATTTCCAGTCCATCTAGCTGCATTTCAAAATCAGTGGGTAGAATCATTGTGTTCAAATCAAATGCTTTTGAGACCTATTACTTATTTTTTTGTTTGTAAGTTTTATTAAAAAGAAAAAATGAAATGAAAAGGATTTATTTTTTCTTATCCTTTTCTTTTTGGATTTCTTCCTTGATCTTTTTAGCTATCTCTCTGAATGGAGCTGGTATCTTGTCGAAATCGAAATCGTCCCCCATTTTGAACTCCATTTTGTCTCCTTCTTTTGAAGTAAATTCAAACTTTTTCTCTTCTTCTTTCTTCTTTCCTTTACCAATTGCACCTAGTGCCATAGCAATTACAAAGAGTACAAATGTTGCAATGAAGGTTAAAAGACTAAGCAGAATTATAGTTGTTTTTTCATTCACAAGAGTGGGTTCTACTCCCCATGTGACAAGTCCCCAAATGGCAAAAGTAAACCAAGCACCAAAACATCCAAATATCAATAGTCGAAAGAAAGATTTTCCTATTTTACCCATTATATATCACTTCATATTGATTTTCTTGCTAAAATCTAAAATATAGCAATAAAATGTTTGTAGTTTTCATATTATTGATGACTATAAGACTTTTTTGTATAATATGTGTTAGATTAATCCTGATTCATTCTTAAACCAATCAACTGTTTTCTCAAACGCTTCTTTCTTAGAAACTATCGGTTTATATCCAAAATCTCTTTCTGCTTTATCACTTACAAAAGTATGATCTAGACATGTTTGAATTATTGAGAAGCGATTAAAATTGGATTTTGGCGCAAATTTTTCTGCAAACCATGAAAGAAAATAAGCTAGTCTATATGGAATAGATCTGGTTGGAATAGGTAATTTCAATTTCTCTAAAAATGGTTCCATAAAAGTAAATAAATTTTCAGCTGGTTGAAAATCTACTATAAAGTAGCATTCTCCTGCAACATGAGATTCAGGATAAAGATGTTTTGCTGCTAAAATATGAGCATAAGCTGCATTCTCTGAATAAACATGACTAAAATTAGCTGAACCATCTCCCAACTTAATTTTGCTACCTTGCTTAGCCATATTTACAATATTTGCAATGTGATATTTATCACCTGGACCATACATACCTACAGGACGGATAGAGGTTGTTAGCAATCCTTTGACTTCATTAGCTTTGATTGCAGCTTTCTCACCTAATATCTTTGATCTAGAGTAATGATCTCTAGGCATTTTCTCAGGATATGGAGTGGTTTCATCGATGTAAACAAGAGGTTTCTTGTCATCTCCACAAACAACATCCATGGTGCTTGTATAAATTAATCTTGGAATACCAAGTTTAATGCAAGTATCAATGACATTCTGATTCCCATAAACATTGACATCGTAATAGACTTGTTTAGGCAATTTAGGGTCCCAAATTGCTGCAGCTGTTTGAAAAACGGTATTGATTCCCTTACATGCTTTTTGAACAACTTTTATATCTCTAA
>JAEOTG010000413.1 GCA_016839985.1 Candidatus Heimdallarchaeota archaeon
AGAAAACCTGTATATGTGTTTCTTATACTAAATTTCAGAATTGAAGCTAAAAGAAATCCTATACCTAACGATGATGTTATCATGTCCCTCAAACGCTTTCGAAGAAAATAGCTGATTTTGCTAATGTCAAGATCATGTGTTTCTTCTTCCAAATAATAAGTTGTATCTGGATCGATATTAAGATTAAATAAACTAGTAGCAAAAACTCTAAAAAATTTGTATCTTTTGAAATGTTGTTCTTTTTTTAATTTACTAAAAATTGCTTTTATTTCATGCTCTTCTTGATTTTTTATTTTCAAAGTTTGATAAACAAGCTTTCGAGTAACAATCTTCCCTAGCCAATTCCATAAGAAAATTGCAATTACTGGAGATATGATTGAAACAGATACAAGAATGATTGCTAGAATTGTGTAATCTGGAAGTTTTTCATAATCAGGAAACTTCAAGAAACGAATAATTAAATACCAAACTACATAAGAAATAAAGAATATCACAGCAACTGATATCCAAGTTTTTTTTGAAGGTTTTTTTACATGAAATATAGATCTTTTCGCACTTATCTCTCTAATTGGAAGAATTAGCTGGTTATCTTCTGACATAGTAATCACTAAAGATAATTTAGACAAAGAAATAATGAATATTAAAGATTTTGAGAACTGCAAAGTGAAAAGTAAAAGAAAGAAAATAATGAAAAAATCTCATTAAAGTTTAAATACTTAGATTATTTTACGTGCTAGATGGATGCAGCGAAGGAGAAAAAACTACACAGCTATGTAGAGAAAGAAAAAAAACTTCATAGTTACTTATCTAATATATTTTATTATACATTTGTTTTGATAATTGGAGTAATTTTTACATTGTCGTTCTTTATAGCTGATGTAGAATTAATTAACAATATACTCTATATTATTCTAATTGTATCCTCACTTGTAATAGTCTTTTATTTAGCGGTTCAAATGCTACAATATAACCGAACAGTAAATAAGAAAGCTCAATTAGGGATATTTCTTGTTGTTATTGGCTTTCTTCTCATTTTAACCTCAACAAGTAAAGAAATTTCATTGGGAAGTTGGTTCTTACTTGATTTTTTGGGAGATTATTTCTTTGTTTACTGGGGTATAGGATCAATTGTTATTGGTATTATTGTTGAATTGACTTTTCTTGATCAATTTCTCTGGGATATGTTTGTTAAACCTTTCAAATTTTTGTGGGAAAAACTTGTTGCACTAGCAAAATTAATCTGGAAACATTGGAAGAATATTTTGTTATATACCTTAGATTTAGCTTCCTTAGGTGGGATAATTTATGTTGCTATTACTTGGGAAATCTTATGGTGGAAACTTGTAATACTATCAGTTTGTTGTATTTATCCTATCATACATCATTCAAAACGAATTTGGAGAGTAATAAGATTCTTTGCTGTTGAGATCATCTATCGAATGTTTTACGAAATAGGCGTTCTCATAAAAAATATTGCAGTATCAATATGGAATGCCATTGTTAGATTTTTCAAGTTTATCAAAGAACGTTGGTGGACTATTCTCAAAGAATTTTTACGTTTAGCAATAGCTGTTGCTGGTATAGTTCTCCTCATATTTAAGGATCAGATAGATCCTACATCTTTTGTTTCTGGGTATGCATGGTGGCTCATCATGTTTGGAGCTATCCTGGTTGGAGAACTATTTTCAAGAAAAATTGTCCTTATAAAAACATGGAATGCAATTACAAGCTTCTTTACATTTATCTGGAATGCAATTACAAGTTTCTTTGAATTCATATGGAATATAATTGTAGATATATTCAAGTTTTTCATAGAAAATTGGTGGATCATTCTAAAGGAATTCTTAAGACTCGCAATAGCCGTTACAGGTATAATTCTTTTCATCTATAATGAAGAGATAGATCCTTCATCTTTTGTTCCTGCATATGCATGGTGGTTCATCATGTTTGGAGCTATCCTAGTTGGAGAACTATTTTCAAGAAAGATAATTCTCATAAAAACTTGGAATGCAATTGTAAGTTTCTTCGAATTCTTATGGCGAGTGATTAAAACTCTAGTAACTAAAATGCGGGAAGCTATAAGAAGAATATTTAGCTACCTCTTAAGAATACTAAGAAATATCTGGGAACTTATTAAAGAACATGTTAAGAGAGTAATTAATGAAACAGTTCGATTAATTCTCTCTGCTGGAGCCATTTATTTGATTTTCTACGGAGTTTCCACAGATGCAAACTGGTATCCTTGGCTTGTAGGAATAAGTATTATTTTATTAGTTGAAATCATTCTCAGAAAAGTAGTTTTACTAAAAATTTACAATTTCATAAAGGAAACTGCTTTATTCTTCTGGGAAATACTGAAATTTCTATGGGAGCCATTCAGATTCATATTAACAAAGATTTACGAATTACTCAAATTCATAAAACAACACTGGTTGAAAATACTACTATATACTCTTGATTTAGTATCTGTAGTTGCCATAATCTACTTCTCAGTTTCTTGGATTCTAGGTTTATGGTCTCTGATAGTAATTGCAGCTGGTGGAATATATCTTATAGGGCATCATCATAAGACAATCTGGAAAGTAATAAGATTTGTAGTAGTAGATATTTTCTATAAATTCTTTTACAACATCGCTAAATTCATAAAAAACATGTTTGTTGCAATCTGGGAAAAAATTGTTGCATTTATTAATTTCTGGAAAGAACATTGGAAGACAGTTTTCAAGGAAATTATAAGATTAGTAATAGCTGTTGCTGGTATTGTTATATTTATCATTAAAGGTAAAATAGATCCAACATCCTACTTACCTAATTTTGTTTGGTGGATTATTCTGATTGGTGCCATCCTGATTGGTGAAGTCTTTTCAAGAAAAATTGTTTTCATTAAAACATATGAAGCAATCAAATCAATTGTAATAAAATTCTGGGAATTTCTCAAGAAAATACCAAAATTCATTGGAAATGTGTTTTACACAATTGGAATGACTTTACGAACTGTTTCAGTTTATGTTTATGACAACTTCATTAGATTATTTTTACTATTATTCATGCTTTTCGCAATAGTATATGGAATAGCATTGATATTTTCATTTATTGATCCAAGCGTTGACTTTATAGGATTCTTTAGAGATCTTGATACATCTGCAAGACTTTCAATAGGTGCAGGTTTCATTATTCTATTCTCTGTTGCACTCATTCTTCTAAGAAGAGAACTGAAGAAACTAAGAACAGGTACATCAAGGGTGTTGTATAGTAAAATCAAGGAGAGGTGGCAGAAATGAAGGAAGAGAAAAAGAATAAGATTGATACTGGGGAAGTCGAGAGAAATCCTGTTATCGCAACACTCTGGGTTGGATTAATAGTTGGTGTTCTAGGAGTTCTAGGAATTATCGTTTCACAATTAGCTTTGGGTGGGAATCTCTTTAGAATTTTCCTAGGAGTATTTCTTGGTGGAGTTTTAATTTGCTTCTTTGCACTTATTCTGAGAAGATTAAGAAGAAAAGGAATAGAATATTTTGTAATCGGTGCAATCACTGTTTATTTAGGTTTTCTACTTCTGGCTTTTCCTGCGATTCTTGCTACAATGGATATTCAAATTAGATTTCCATATGTATACTATATCATAATGGGAGGAGGTTTATTCTTAATAATTTTTGGTTTTTTTATGGAAACATATGATTTAAATGAAAAAATAATTGAACTCTTCAGAAGGATTGGAATTGCACTAAAGAACTTATTGAAAAAACTTAATTGGAAAATGATATTGTCACTATGGAATCTTCTATCAGTTGCAGGAATAGTTATTATCCTTTTAACATCAATGGAAATTATATCCGTTCTTCCAGCAGTCTTCTATATTATAGGAAGTGTATTAATTTTAAGTAATCTTATCTACCACTTTAGAGAAGAGTTTGTCGAAGTTTTAAAGAATGTTGGGAATATATTTTATACATTTTTCAAAGCATGGGCTAAGGCACTAAAACAGGTACCTAGGATTATAAAGAAAATAGCACAAATGCTGTATGATCCTGAAAGATTCAAAAGAATGGTGAGATGGGTATATAAACAAATTAAACTTGTAGGAAGAACAATAAAGTACATTGTAGTAAGAAACTATATCTTCTTGTTTGCTTTTGGTATTGTGATGTTTTTCTTCTTGAAGAACCTAAGCTTAGAAGTAAGAATTTCTATATCCTCTTTAGTCTGCTTTATTGCATTAGTTAAACCAATCCTAGACTGGAGAGAACATTTTGGTGAAGAAATAAGTTCAGCAAGAATGTTTCTGTATAAAACCACACAAAAAACAAGGAATGTTTTCAAACGCAGAGACATAATACGTTGCCCTCACTGCAATTACTCAAATATAGCATCAAGAAGAGAATGCTGGAACTGTAAAGAACAAATACCAAGCTGTTTAATCTGTAACGGAGTTTTTGAACCTGAAACAGAAGTTGCAGTATGTCCAAATTGTGAAAATAATTATCATATAAAACATTTGAAAGCATGGTTGAGATTTAATCCTAAATGTCCTGTTTGTCATGAGCCGATAGAAAAAATTGAAACAGAGATATACCTGCCAAATTATTTTAC
>JAEOTG010000414.1 GCA_016839985.1 Candidatus Heimdallarchaeota archaeon
ATACACCCAGTTTCTTCTCAAGAATCGAAATCACAATATCAGCAACACTCTTTTTTTGTCGAGTATATTCAATTCGGTCAGTTGCCCTAAGATTAATCCAATAATCATAATCTCGAGTTATGATTTGAATAATAAAGAGAGATTTCCCAACAGGAGTTGCATTAGTATCTTCCCTATAACATAATACATCAATGTAATCATGTATCTCAGTTCCAATTGTAACAGGATCTTTAAGAATGATCTTGAAAGAATGGGGAATATCCTGAGAATTTATTGAAACGCCAAGGCTTACTTGTAGCCTTGAAGAGTTTAAACGAAGTTTAGTCATAGCTTGACCAAATTCTTCATCAACATATCTCCCTTCCAAAAGTTGATCCACAGTAGAATGGATGTCCATAGCTGAGATGATGATATCACCTTTTACATTTGAATCATCTTTGAGCGTCAAGCCAACAGCGATATTGTTCTCAACAATTATTCTCTTGACTTTGGATCGTGTATGAAGAGTACCTCCTAACTCAGTATATTTTTTTGCAAGAAGTTTTGAGATTCCAAGAGAACCAATAGCGGGATATCCAGATATTTTTTGATCCATAGCTGAATGTACAAACATATGCATTAGTACTGGTGAGAGAAAGTACCTTACAGCTTTTCTAAGTAGGGGATGATTAATGTTCTCAGAAAACTTCTCAACAGTTGCTTGGTTCCATTTTCTCATCAACCTTATAGCAGGTAACATTCGAAGCATTGAGACATAGTCTAGTAAGCCATACAGTTCTCTTGGCTTAATCATGATTGACATATCAAGTTTACCAATAGCCTTAGTATCATTGATCAATTCCTTTATTAGTCTACCATCCTTAGGCGATAATTTTAGTAAATAATCTTGAAATCTATCTAAATCAGAGTAGATTACAAATTCCTGTCCATCCTCAAACATGAAGACATACATTTTTTCGTAATCAATAAACTGAATCTCATCCATTGGTAACAGCTCATTCCACATATGATAATATGGATGCTGTTCAGAAGAACCAAGAAAACCATGAATACACCCATCAATATTATAACCATTACGAGACCATCCCGTAAGTAAACCACCTGGTTTATTATGTGTCTCGAAAATCTCTGTTTGAAAACCACTCAGCTGTAAATAACACCCAACTGATAAACCAGCAACACCTCCACCAATAACAAGAACTTTTGACATATTCATAGCACATCTTTTTATATGAAATACATGTGTTAAAATAATTTCTCCGAGTTTAACTGACTATATTAACTACATGACTGATGAAAAAGTGTGTGTGGGATTAAAATTTAGCGCGCGCGCTTCCCATTTCCCATGATCGCAACCTAGCTTGTGCAAGAATTGATTTTCTAACAGGATCTGTGAATAAACTTATTTTGATGTTTTTAGACAAATTAAGTTTCAAGAAACAACACTTTAGAAACATTCTTAATGATGAGCCAAAGCCCAATAATCAGTATATAGGAGGAAAATATTCGTGAATAAGAGTAAAAAAGATTCAATCCCTACATGGGCAAAGTTAGTTAAAGTAAATAATGAAAAACAGAAAGAAACAAAAAAGAGTAATGATTACAAGTCTAAATTAGAAAAATATTATGACATTCTAAAAATTATTAATGATGGCAATAAGAATAAGAAAGATATAATTTCTAAAACAAAAATTGACTGGTCCTCACTAGATACTTTTTTAGACGCTCTTATTGACAGGAAGTTATTATTAAAAAAGGAAAAAGAAGGGGACATCAAATACAAAATTACAGATAAAGGACAAAAATTTGTCTTGAATATTTCAAAAGCGTTAAAATTAATCAATTTAAAGTAAAATCAAAGGTAAATAATAAACTGACATTATACGCGCTTTATATATTAAAAAAAAGGTAGGATTGGTTAGTATTCAACCATTCTAGGTAAGTTTTTGGCTTGATTTATCCAGTTCTTAACCATATTTAAACTTGGAGATTGTCTAACCAGTTTTTTCTCTTCATTTAATTCCATGATTTTTGCATGTAAATTTTCTGGATTTCTCTTTGTTAGTTCTGCTACTGTGTCAACTCCTGCTTCTTCGAGAAGATCAGAATATTCCTCTCCAACACCATTGATATGCATTAAATCAGCAAGATTTACCCATTCAAGAATTAATTTCGATGAAATACCAGTTTTTTCAGTTAACTCATCTCTACCTTTAGGAGTTTTTCCAACACTAAGCAAAATCTTCACTATACCAGTAAAATAATAATTTATTTGATGAAAAAATAAAAAAAACAAAATAACACACAATGTTTTCTTTAGACTACATCATTCCATAATGGATTTGGATAATGCTCCAATAATAAATGGTGCTATAAGGACGGTTACGATAGATAGGAAGACTATACTCACTTGAATGCTTGAATCTATGAGACCAAATTCCAGTGCAGTAAATGCAACGGCTAGAGAAGTTGATAGCTGTGGAATAGAAGCAAATCCCATTAGAAGATTCTTCTTCCCTGAGAAACCTGTTAAACGACCAGCTAAATAACCACTTAATACTTTAGCAGAGATCAGCCCTCCTGTTATAGCAAAGGTTAGGATTAAAGCATCGCCAGCTCTAAGAAATACTGTTAAATCTGTTTCTATTCCAATTAGTAAAAAGAAAATTGGTATGAATATTCCATAGCTAAGAGCATGAAGTTTTTTCTCAATATGTTCATGTTTAATACTTTCAGATAGAATAAGTCCTACGAGAAAACCAGCTACAATAGAATGCATACCAAGCAGCTCAAAATATACTGCTACTACCATAAGGAGTATAAATACAAATTGAATTTTTTCTTCAAAACCTGCTCTAGATCTTCTCTTAAAAAACCCAGTTTCTATCTTTGGCAGAAAAAATTTTAGAGCAACTATTGAAAAAACGACTATTAGAATAAAAACAGGAAGAGGTAAAGCAGAAGTGGGATCTACTGTTTGAAGAAGAATCGACAAAATAAAAAGGCTACTAATATCTTCAATCATTACAGAACCAACAACTACACTACCAATATCAGTAGACATCAAACC
>JAEOTG010000415.1 GCA_016839985.1 Candidatus Heimdallarchaeota archaeon
AATCATAGTGGACTCGCTAAAGAAGACATTCATTTAGTTCTTCTTGAAGATGCTAATTCTATTGTTACACAAGCTGCTCTAGAAAAAAATAATCCAGTTGCAGATGTTTTGATTGGACTGGATAATGTGCTAATTCATAAATCAAAAGAAGAAGAGATTCTTGAGCCTTATAACTCACCTGAACTACTTAATATCCGTAGTGACCTTATAGCTAATTTAGATCCCATGAAACACATTCTCCCTTATGATTATGGAATTATTGCTCTATGGTATGATAATAATAGAATAAACTCTACATCTAATCCTGAATTAGAAACTCTAAAACTACAGGATATAATTGACAAGAATCTCGATGAGATTTTAATTGTTGAAGATCCAACTCTAAGTTCTCCGGGATTAGGTTTTCTACTTTGGACTATAGCTGTTTATGGTGATCCCTCAATTAATTTTGATGGTCTATTAAAAGATGATTGGCGAAATTGGTGGAGGTCAGCATCGAGCAATCTGAGAATTGCTCCTAGTTGGGGAGCTGCTTTTGATATTTATTACACTGAAGAAGAAAATCGTCCTATGATGGTTTCCTATGGAACCAGTCCAGCTTATGATGTATGTCACCCTCTTTGGGGAGTAGGTTCAGAAAGTGATCCTCCCTCCACTGCAATCGTTTCTCATGAAAATGAAACTGAAAATGCTTGGTTGCAAATAGAGGGAATTGGATTAGTTAAGAATGCTCCTAATCAAGCAAATGCTAAATTGTTTATAGATTGGTTCCTTAGCTCAGAGCTTCAAGATAATATACCAACAAATAATTGGATGTATCCAGCAAATATTCATGCAAACGTTTCAAGTTGTTTTATAGATGCTGCAATTAATCCTGCTGACGTAGATATCTTAAATGATCTCATTACTCCTACTATGTTGGAAGAAAATCTAGAAATGTGGAAGAGTGATTGGGAAACTGAAATAGCTTCTTTCAGCACAATATTTCTAATAATGCTAACATTGAGTTTTTCAGCTATTTCATACATTTTTGTACGTAAAAGGAGAGAATAGAATTACCAAAAGGCAGATAGAGGAAATGATGTCTCGAACTGTTAGGAAAGAAGCAAACATAGAAGAAATTGCTAATAAGTTCATAATCATTTTAGCTATCCTTGCTCTAGGTTCTTTCCTTTTATCACTTTTTTATGTACCATTGATTCAAATTCTGAGATTTGCTTTCTCATCAGAATCGCAATTTACATTTGCAATTTTTTCATCTACAATTACGGATACTCTTAATCTCAAGTTCTTAGGATTCACTTTTACTCAAGCTTTATTATCAACTGTAATTTGTTTATTCATTGGTTTACCAGCAGGATTTTTCTTCGCTAAATATGAGTTTAAAGGAAAAAAACTTATCTTGAACCTTTTAACAATTCCTTTTGTTCTCCCTCCTATTGTCGTTTTACTTGGTTTTATTGTTTCTTATGGAGAAGGGGGATGGATAAATTCTATTTGGAAAGGGATGACAGGATCAGGTGATGTTCTCATTAGCATTTTTGGAACATTTGAAGGAATTGTAATAGCTCATGTTTTTTACAATTTATCAGTAATCATAAGAATGACAATCCCTGCTTGGCAGAGTCTTGATCTAGAACAAGTGGAAGTTTCAAGAACATTAGGAGCAAGTAAATGGAAGATTTTTTGGAAAATTATTTTTCCTCAAATAGTAAATTATCTAATTTCTTCTGCTTTATTAGTTTTCATTTATACATTTAACAGCTTTGCAATAGTACTTTATTTAGGAGAAGTAAGATTTCAAACTTTAGAAGTTAGAATCTTCAAACTGATAAAAGGATCTCTTGATTTCTCAGGAGGAGCTTCTCTTGCTTTCCTTCAATTAATTTTGAACAGTATAATCATTATACTGTATTTACTTTTTGAAAGAAAAACGAGACAGATGGCAATTGGAAGAGAGAGAGGTCTTCAGAAAGAAAAAATATCCTTCTCTAGATATAATTGGAAGAAAAATTTCTCATTAATTGGATTAATCTTCTTTATATTGATTATTGGTATTTTCACATTTGCTCCGATTCTTGCAGTAATTATAGCATCTTTTACTCCTTTTGCTTCAGAAGTATCTCCCTTCTTTGGGTACACTCAACTTTTTTCATTCGAATATAATCCACTCCTAAACAACTCTCCACTAAGGTTGCTGCTGAATACTTTACTTTTTGCACTAGCAGCGACAATCATAACATTGATTCTATCTTTGATGATTGTTTTTGTTCTTAAAAATCGATATCAGAGTTTAAAAAAATATCAGAGATCAATATCTGAAAGTTTTATTTCTTATATGATTATTCTACCAATGGCAACATCATCAATAACTCTTGCACTAGGTTTATTTTTACTATTCAACAATACTTCTATTTATCTTAATGCAGTATGGTTTTTCATAATTACGGCACATGTTTTGATTAGTGTACCATTTGCGACAAGATCAATAATGGCAGCTTATAATAGAATAGATGTTGAGCTGTTAAATGTAGCTTCTACATTAGGAGCTTCAAGATTACGAGTGTTTAGAAAAATAGAGTTTCCTCTTATTTTGAGGGGAATTATTGTAGGTGGAATCTTCTCATTTGCAATAAGTCTTGGAGAATTCGGGGCAACAAATTTTTTAGTAAGGGGAGAATATGGAACTTTATCAATTGGTATATCTAAATTACTCCTAACTCAAACTCTACAACTGCCAGCGACTATGGCTAGTATCTTGATAATTATAACCATTATATGTTTCTTAGCAATACAAAAACTTGGAGATGTAGAATTAAAGGTGTGAAAATGACTAAATTAGAACTAAGAGAAATATCCATGAAATATGAAAGAAAGTACATTCTTGAAGATCTGACTTTAGATGTAAATCATGGAGAACTTCTAGTTCTATTAGGTGAAAGTGGTTGTGGGAAGACCTCTCTCTTAAAGATAATTGCAGGGATTATTGAACCAGAAAAAGGAAAAATTTTGATGGATGGTGAAAACATCACACATCTAGCTCCTCAGAAGAGAAAAATTGGTTATGTTCCTCAAGCTCAAGTATTATTCCCTCACATGAAAATCAAGGAGAATATTTCTTTTGGTCTTGAAGCACATAAATTCGATAAGCAAGAAATAGAAAACAAAATTAAATGGATCGCTGAATTAACTCAAATTGAGGAATTACTTGATAGATATCCAAGTGAGATAAGTGGGGGACAAAAACAAAGAGTAGCACTAGGTAGAGCTATGGCAATAGAACCACATCTACTACTTTTAGATGAACCTCTATCAAGCATTGATGCATCAGGAAGAGAATCACTAGCACTTACTATAAGAAGAATTCAAAAAGAAACAGAAACAACAACGCTTTATGTTACACATAATCAAGAAGAAGCACGTTTAATCAGTGACAGAGTAGCTCTAATGTATGATGGAAAAATACAACAAATTGGTAAAGTAATAGAAATTGATGAACATCCCTTAAATCTTATAATCGCAAAAATTATGGGATCTGTTAATGTTTGGCCAATAGAATAT
>JAEOTG010000416.1 GCA_016839985.1 Candidatus Heimdallarchaeota archaeon
CCTCTCTTAATATTCTTGAGTTCAAAAACGAAATCTAATTTTTCTTTTGTTACACCATCAGGATCGTGAACCATTCCACTTGAGTCAGAAAGTGTAACAACCTTTGCTCCAAGTTCTATACATTTTTCTGTTGTATATTGTGCTACATTTCCAGATCCTGAAACGAGACATACTTTTCCTTTAAGTTCTTCATTTCGTGTTTTAAGCATTTCTTGTGCGAAATATACTGATCCATAACCAGTAGCTTCTGGACGAATAAGTGATCCACCATATTCTAGAGATTTCCCAGTTAATACAGGTTCAAACCTTTGAGTAATTTTCTTCCAGGTACCAAAAAGATACCCTATCTCTCGAGCACCAACACCAATATCTCCAGCTGGAACATCAACTCTTACACCAACGTATTTGTAAAGTTCTGTCATAAAGGATTGACAAAATCTCATAACTTCATTATCTGTTTTTCCTTTAGGATCGAAGTCTGAGCCTCCTTTTGCTCCTCCCATAGCGAGACCAGTTAGTGAATTTTTGAAAGTTTGTTCAAATCCCAGAAATTTGATAATACCTAAATTTACACTTGGATGAAAGCGTAAACCTCCTTTGTATGGTCCTATTGCTGAATTAAATTGTACTCTCATTCCTCTATTTACTTGGATCTCTCCTTTATCGTCAACCCAAGGTACTCTGAAAATGACAATTCTTTCAGGTTCTGTAATTCTCTCCAGAATTTTATATTTTTCAAATCTTGGTTCTTTCTCAAAAACCGGAATCAAACTATCGAGGACTTCCTTTACAGCTTGATGAAATTCTGATTGTGCAGGATTCTTTTCTATTACAAGTCTATATACACGTTCGACGTATTCTGACATAAGTCTTAACCTCATACGTATTTAATATACGGCTTAATTTGCCAATTCAGATTTAGTTTAAAACGATTACGCTATAACTCCTAAAAATATGTATCATAAATTAGATTACATACGGAAACATCAACTTGAAAATAGATTTAAAATTATTTCATAAATAAAGAGAAAAATGTAAGAAGAATTAATCTTCTTAGAGAAATTCTTTTTTAATAGATTCAAGTATTTTGTAAGAATCTGAATAATTATCGTGTTCTACTACTTTTTCTAACAAAGTGTTTATAGTGGGTTGTACTCTTACGGGAGGCATACTAACCTTTTCTTTGATTTCGTCTAATTTTAATCCATTTGGATAAGAAGCAATTACTGAGACAATCTCTGCTTCTGGTACATCTAACAATCCTGCTTCCATTAGATAAACAATCAGTTTGTTATCCTCTTTTATTTGTTGCAATCTCATTTCTGCTTCTCTAATTTTTTCATCCATGTTTTCTAAATCACTTTTTGAACTTGTTTGGAGCTGATTGTACTCACTTTCCTTATGTTGAGTTGTAGCAGTTAAACTTTCAAGCTCTGCTTCAAGTCTAGTCTTCTTCTCTTGCAAATCAGCAATTTGTCTCTCTAAGTTCTCTTTATATTCTCGTTTTTTGATTTCGGCTTCATTAAGATCGCTTTTATTAGATTGCTGAATTTCAATTTCAGTTTGTACAGTTTCAACAGCTTGTTGAGTTTGCATTATTCTTTCTTCAAGCTCTTTATTTGCTTGTTGAATCTCTTCTAAAATTCTTTTTAATGATTCAATATAAGCAGGTATAGCTCTTACGTCATCTGCAGTTGATTCAATAGTCATATTTGTGGTTGAAATGACATTTGATTTACGAGATGACAATTCTTCAATATCACGTTTAATATCCTCAAGGATTCCAATCATTCTTTCTTCTTCTGACATCTTAATCACCTAAATATCTATATTAGTTAGAATTTGGATACGTCCTGTATGAGGATCAAAAGAAATTATTTCTCTACGATCCAAATCAACCAACACATTCCTAATCAAATTCTCTGATACTCCTGAAGTTTTTCTGAGGTTCAATTCAGAGTCAACACCAGGCACATTAAGGCTTCTTAAAACCTGAATTTCAGGTAGGTTCACTATATCATTCTTAACAAGATATATCAACGCTCTAGATCGAGAAATTATTCTGTTATACTGCTCATTGAGTTCTGCATTCTTAATTTCTCTTCTTCTCATTTCTTCTTTAGTTTCCTCTCTTGTAGCTTGGCTTAGAACATCTAATTCCTCAACTTTTCTTTTAAAATCAGATATTCTTTCTGTATTTGAATCAACTTGTAATGTGAGTTCTGTGTTGGTTTTTTCTCTCTCTAGAGTAACATTGGTTAACTGCTCAATATCTCTCTGTTTATTAGAGATTTCGGATTGTAAAATGTCTTTTTGATGAGTTAATTCTTGTAACTGTTGATTCAATTGATCTAGTTTAGTTGTGTTATTGGATTTTCTTTCTTCTTCTTGACTAATAGCTTGATTCTTTTCATCAGCATATTTAAAGAAATTTGATAACAAATCATTAAAATCTTTGACTTTATTATTTATCTCTTCTTTCTTACTCAAAAGAAGCTGTTGAAGTTCATTCAAATTCGATGATACTCGTTCTATATTATTCTTGGAAGATTCAAGGTTTACTTTACTCATATAACTCTCCTCATAGAAAGCTAGTTTTATACTAATAACAGATTATACTCTATTGTATGACTAATAAATATTCTTACATTCTGGCAATGAAAAATATAAGAAGCTATGAAAAAGAAAAAGATTATTTTGCATAAAACTCTTGGCTTTCTTCTCCACCTTCTATATTGTGACAGTAAGCAACATGAGATGCTGTATACCATTTAGCTGGAGGATCATCTACACGACAAACATCAGAGACAAGAGGACATCTTGTTTGAAATTTGCATCCTGGTGGTGGATTGATTGGAGTTGGAATATCTCCAGTTAGAAATATTTTCTTTGATCTTTTAGTTGGATCTGCTATTGGTACTGCTGAAATCAATGCTTTTGTGTAAGGGTGCATCATTGATTCAAAAATTTCATCGCTTGTTCCAGCTTCCATTATTTTTCCAAGATACATAACGTTGACTTCATCACAAAGGATTTTTACCAAAGAAAGGTCATGAGCAATAAAGAGATATGTCAAACCCATTTTTTTCTGAAGATCTAGAATTAGCTGGATAATTGCAGCACGAACAGAAACGTCAAGATTTGAGACTGGTTCGTCCATAACAATGAAATCAGGTTCTAATGCTAAAGCTCTTGCAATCCCTAATCTTTGTCGTTGTCCCCCACTGAACTCGTGAGGATATCGATAAGCATGATGTGGTGCGAGTCCTACATCTTTTAGAAGGGTTAATACTTTATAGCTGGCTTCGTCTCCAGATGCAACTCCATGAATATCAAAAGGCTCTGCTATAATATCATGAGCTGTAGCACGAGGATTAAGCGACGCGTAAGGATCTTGAAATACTATTTGAAGATGCCTTCTGATTTCTTTCATTTCATCCGTTGTTAAACGATTAATATCAATTCCTTTGAAATAAACTGCACCAGCAGTAGGCTCAAGTAACCGAATAATGGTTTTTGCAGCTGTGGTTTTTCCACATCCAGATTCTCCAACAAGACCAACAATTTTCCCTTTCTTAATTGCTAAATCTATACCATCAACAGCTTTTAAGTGAGCGACTTTGGGACGTTTGTTGAATGGTGGAATTCGTGGTAATGCGAAATATAAAATAATAATTGCAGCTATTAGAATTAAACCAATTAATTGCCGAAATGCGAAAACTACGATAGCTCCAACGAATGCTATCATAAACCATGTTGTTTCAAAAGGAATTGGAATGTCGAAAAACTTTCTAAGATTGTTAACCTCTAGAACAACATCTTTTCCCATTTTTTTTGTTCTAATACGACCTTCTACGAGACCTTTTTCGTCTTGTTTAGCTGTTATTCTATCAATTATTGATTCTGCGCTGTCACTCATCTTTTTCATCTACCTACTGCACTTTTTGGTATTTTTCCAATCTCTCTAGCTTCGCCTTGTTTCTGCATCCACGCTTTCCCTTCATCAGTATAAATATGACATCGGACCATGTGACCAGGTTCAATTTCAAAAACATCTGGTAGAATAGTTTCACAAAGTCCTTGCATCCAATAATCACAACGCGGATGAAATCTACAAGCAGAAGGAGGATTAATGAGATTTGGAATAGCTCCTCTAATAATCGTTAAATCCTCACGCTCAGCGTCAGGTCGAGGAATAGCTCCTAGTAAACCCCGAGTATATGGATGATAAGGAGATTTGAAAATAATCATAATGTCACCAGATTCACAGATGTAACCTGCATACATAACAGCAACACGATCACACATTTCTGCAATTACACCCATATCATGAGTTATCAAAATGATGCTCATGTCAAACTCTTCTGAAGTTGCTTTAAGAAGTTCTAGAATCTGTGCTTGAATAGTTACATCTAAGGATGTTGATGGTTCATCTGCTATTAGAAGTTCAGGATTGCAGCTTAAAGCCATTGCAATCATAACTCTTTGCCTCATCCCACCACTAAATTCAAACGGATAATTGTCGATTCTTTCATCAGCTGAAGGTATACCAACTAAGCTCATAATTTTGATTGATTTCTCTCGAGCTTCCTTCTTTGTTACTTTTTGATGAAGCATAATAGCTTCACTAATTTGATCACCAACGGTAAAAACAGGATTCAGTGATGTCATTGGATCCTGAAATATCATCGCAATTTGATTTCCACGGATTTTACGCATATCTGCATCACTAAGTTTGCGAAGATCTTGCCCATGGAAATTTACTTCACCTTGGAGGATTTTGCCTGGAGGATCAGGAACAATTCCTAAAATTGATAAAGCTGTAACTGATTTTCCAGAACCGGATTCACCTACTAGACCTAAAGTTTCTGATTTGTAAACAACCAA
>JAEOTG010000417.1 GCA_016839985.1 Candidatus Heimdallarchaeota archaeon
TCCCATTTCAATACTTTACCTTTTTTAAGTTTAGTCGAAAAGTAATCAGCTTTTATTTCCGACTTCACAACTATGAAGTTACAGAATATAAGCAATAAAGGTATGAATATTAGAAAACTTCTCGATTTCATTTTCAATAATATAATTATCATATAACCTCTTAAATCTAGTTGATGTTTTATCCGTCTAGTAAATCAGTACAGTACGTCCATTCAGCCGATGGAGTTAAAGATCCACACAGAGATTTCTCTGGAAATCAACAAATGGGAGTTTATTAATTCTAGAAAATCAAATTTTGGGAGGTTGATTTTTCTTTTCTTTCCTTAAAAGATCTCCAACAATCTTCTGTTTATTAGAGTATTTTCACATATTTTTTGTATTCTTTAGGAGTGTTTATTGATAATTTCTCATCTGCTGTGACTAGTTTTCCTTCCTTTGTTTTAGCTAATGCTACGTAAGTTGAATCATATAGAGAGAGTTTACTCTTCATTGCTATTTCTATAGATTTGTTAGCAAGTTCTTTATTCAATGTGACTAATTCTATTCCATAATTAGTTATTATCTCAAATATTTCTTTAACTTCATTTTGATTATGTAGGTTTATATATTTTAGAGCGTTTAAAACTTCGTATAGAATCAAATTCGGGGCAATTAAATTCACTTCTCCTTTAATATATTGGTCTCGTATTTTTATCGCAGAATCTGATTTTATCTCGTTTACGAACCATTTAATTAATATACTTGCATCAATCACTACTGTATCCATATCTATTATCTCTCCAGTAACGGATTAACTCTGTAGAATCCCATTGTGAAGGAGCGTCTTTTCTTAATTCTTCATTTGCTAGTAACGCTTTGGCAATGTTTTTATTTTCTTCTTGATAGATTATCTTTAGAATAATTTCTCTAAGCTCTTCACTCCAGTTTATATGAGAGAGTTTTTTCATCTTCTTCTTTATCTCATCAGGTACTCTAACACTAATTGATGTCATTGTATATACAGTAAGACAAGATGTACATATATCTTTCTAGTGAATACTTGCACATTACAAGAGAGTATAATCTCTCTCAAGGACAACAAATGGGTGTCTGCTAAAACAATAATTCTATTGACTGGGAGGTTGATTTTTATTTACTTTTTTTGGTTACAAATGGTGAGCTTTATTTATATAGCTATATAAATGCCCATTCACAAAATAACAAGTATTTAAGATTAAATAACCAAAACAAGTGGTTCTATGAAAAATCGAAAGTATAAATCAATTAAATTGTTGTGTTTCAGTTTTATCCTAATTTCATTTTTATTTAGTAATAGCATTGTACTTGCAGCTCAATCTAATATTCAGTTTAGTAAGAATCTTTCTTGCACCAATTTTGCTGCTTCTTTTGGTAATACTGTTCTTCTTGGTAATAGTGAAGATGGAGGATTGGATCATCCTCTTGGTATAGATCCTTTAAGCAGTCAAATGTATTACTTTGTTGGGGATGAAGAGCATTATGCGTGCGCGTTTATCGGTTGGCGCTGGAAAGGAGTAGGAGTAGGTATAGGAGGTGGAATGAACGATCAAGGTTTATGCTATGATCAGACTGGGATTCCTGATACACCTGTTAATACTCCTCCAAATCCAACTTATACTGTTGCAGGAAATTTTGTTCAGAAGGATGTTTTAACACTAAATGCCAATGTTTCCGAAGTTATTGATTTCTTTATGAGTTGTGATTGGGCAGGAAATTGGTGGTATCAATGGCTTTTTGCTGATGCATTTGGTGATATAGTTATTATTAGTCCAGGTATAGACGGAGATCTTGTTTTTACACGTATAAATGCTGGAGAAGATGGATTTTTGACACAAACAAATTTCAATAGAGCTAACAATAAAAGTGGTGAGTACCCTTGTTGGCGTTATGAAGCTTCATATGATTTGTTAAGTGAAATAGAAAGTGAAGAAGATCTTACCCCCTCGAAATTCAATGAAGTTTTAGATGCAGTTCATTTTCCTAAATGTGGAGGTTCTTTCACACACTACTCAAATACTTATGATCCAGTAAATAAAATGATGTACCTAAATTATATGGGGAATTTTGAGGAAACTGCAACTATTAATATAACAAAAGAACTACAGGATACTGAATTAGAAGCTGATAATTTAACAGAGGAAGTACAGGGTACTAAATACAAAGCAGTTCCTGTCGCTGATTATTTCTCAGAAGAAACTGCAGAGAATGGTCTTAAGAACTATAAAAAGTGGAAAGGAACATCTATATTTGTTTATAGAGTTCTACCTATAACTGCTATTGTTTTGATAATAGGAGGTATTTTCACTGGAATCTATTTCTTGATAAGGAAGTTGCTAAAGAGGAGAAAAAGTCTTCAAACATAAATCGATTCTCTTGAAAAATAAATTAAAATCAGTAAAAACATTTTATTTTCTTTCTTCACAATTTTAAATTCTTATCGCTTTTTGGTTTTTTTAATCTGTAGAGGATTACTAATAGAGTAATTGGAATAATAGTTATGAGATATTTGTATCCTGAACTAAATCGAATATTTTCAGGAGTACTGTTTGGATCTAAAGGATCAGAACCCATACTCACTTCGTCGCCATCTGACCAACCATCATCGTCAGAATCTGGATCTTTTGGGTCAGTTCCATATTCACATTCTTGACCATTATCTAATCCATCCCAGTCGAAATCTAAGAATTCATCTTCTTCTAAAGGATCTAGCAGGTTCCCCAATTCAAAACCATTGTGCATCCCGTCGCCATCCGTATCGTTAGTAGGAAAAAAATCTATTGATCCCGTTGGTCCTGGAATTAAGAAATGATCTTCTCCTTCCCAATCTGAGTATGAATTCCCTATGAACA
>JAEOTG010000058.1 GCA_016839985.1 Candidatus Heimdallarchaeota archaeon
AATGTCTCTATTTCCTGATGATAATTTAGGTGTTTTTATTTCTTATAATTCACAGAATGGAATTACTGCAAAATCTGAATTCTTTGATGTTTTTCTATACAGATACTTCCCATATGCAGGAAATACTGTGATACCAATGCAGGATTATAATAAAGGATTGAAGAAGTTCTCAGGATATTATGTTTCAACCAGACGATACTATTCTGAAAAAACAATAGATATTGTTGAATCTAATACATCAGTTACTATTAAAGAGAAAGACTTCATGGAATCAGGATTTGGTATAACTGTAAAAGAAGGACTAATTCAACTATCTGGTTTAGAAGTAATCAGTTTTATTCAAACAGCACCAAATTTCTTCGAAGAAAGCACTGGTCAAGTTGATTTTAAAATGTACTTCATAAATAACAGTAAAGGACAAATAATAAATTTCTATTCAAACTTTTTTAATCCAATTGTATCATATGAAAAAATCCATCCTATCCACAAAGATTCTGATATTCTCGCAGTAATTCTAATAATAACAGGTTCTATATTCCTTATCTCCTTGAGTGGATGGGGGATAGATGCTTTCTTTAAAAGGAAAAGAGGAGACGAGAAGTATCCTGTGATTCTTAGATCTGCTAGATTGTGGATATCTGGAGTGTTTCTGTTCTCATCCATTTCGTTAATTCTACTTGAAGCAATGTCTTATGATATGATTATTCTAAACACGGATATTTTAGTTGAATTTCCTGGACTATTAGCTTTTTCAATCGTAGATTTAATTCTTGTTGGAGGAGCTATTGTTTTTAGTATCTTATCCTGGTTAGAGATAGGAAAAGTTGAGAACAAACCTTTCTGGAGATTATTCGAAAAAATACACTATACAGTATTAACAAGTTTAGGTTTCTTACTTATTTGGTGCTTTACTTATTGGAGCTTTTTCGGAAACTAAACAAAGTTTTTATTTCATTTTTTTGGTGTTTTTTTGTAATGTCAATTGCTGATTGTTCTACTAGAAGTATCTTAACAGTTAAATATTGCATATGGTTTTATGTTAATACTTGAAGTGTTAGTAGGGGTTCGTTCAACTAGCATTTTGCAAAGGGGTAATAGAAAATGTTTGCATCTTTATTTTCAAGAACAAAGATGGATAAAAAAGCCAAAGTCTTAATATTAGGTTTAGCAGCAGCTGGTAAAACTACTTTAGCAAAATATCTGAGACATGGTGATTTTACAGAGAATACAGTTCCAACTATTGGACAGAATATAGATATTTTAGAATTTGAGGGGTGGAAAATAACCACAATAGATGTGGCAGGACAACAAGATTTCCGTTTCTTGTGGGATGCACATTATCCTGGAACTTCAGCAGTTGTTTTTGTAATAGATGCAGCAGATATTGAAGCATTACCTGAAGCACGTGATATTCTTAAGCAACATGTCTTTAACAATCCTTTACTTGAGGGAATCCCTGTCGTAGTAATGGCAAATAAGCAAGATCTTTATGGAGCTGTAGACGCTCCTTTACTTATTCAACTACTAGGATTACATCTTGATATGCAAGATAGAACTTTTGCTATATTTGATTCAAGCATCTTGCATGGAAGTGGTGTAATAGAAGCATTTTCATGGGTCGTGAATCAGTTAGAAATGAATAAATGAGAAAAATTTTTCAACTATTGTTTTTTAGAATTTTCTTCTTCATCTTCTCATAATATTTATACATTTTTTCAGCTTGTTTATAGGGAAAAGCATTCAGCACTTCTACTGTCTCTTTTAAGTATGTATTGAAATAATTAAAAACAGCATCCATTGCTCTGAACATCTCTTTTTGGCTTATTTCTCTAACTAATGTTTCATTGAATTTCTTAAGTTTCTCTGGACCAAGCTTATCTTCTAATCTTCTATAATTTTCTCTTTTTCTTTGTGCAAGAATATCTTCAAATTCCATCAAATATTTTCTATAAAAATCTACACAGTCTTGAGCATCCCACAACTCTCCTCTACCAATCTTAAAAACCGTATAACTTATACCAATGTAGTAGTGTTTAACTTTATGTTTTAATTCTTCTTCATCTATATCCCAATCTAGTTTCCAAGATTCTTCCTTCATCTTCTTCAAGTGACCTTCTGGATCATATAAGATATCAACATGTGCTCTGTCTGGGCGGTTTTCAGCTGGAAAAACATTCCAACAATAATCTACTTTAATTTCCTCTTTTTCATAAAAAACCACATAAACATATGGAAAAACAGAGATAGATTCAGCTTTTATTTCACCAACTTGTTCAGCTATCTTAAGCCTGTCTTTTTTCATACTCTCTCTATCTTCTTCATTATCAAACCAGATAATCAAATCAATATCAGAAAATTCATCAGCTCTTTTGGAACCACCAACATACAGTCCTTTAACTCTCGAATCTTTAGTTAAAATCTCTTCCACTCTATCAATTAGCGATTGATGGATTGGGAGGTTGTTGAATTTCTCAACTTTATACATAAAAGGAAAAAGTCACGTGAAGATATAAATCTATTGAGAAAAAATTTAAATCTCCGATTAATTTACAATGATTGGTTATAAGTAAGGATAATGAAGAGGTCTATATTCAAGTTGATTTACTTCATAATTTTATGAAAGATGTTTTCATAGGT
>JAEOTG010000418.1 GCA_016839985.1 Candidatus Heimdallarchaeota archaeon
CTATTACAGCACACAAGAAAGGATATTTTAGTCCAGATGATTACATCACTGAATTAGCTATATTAATTGAACATCTAGATTTCAAAGATAAAGATTTTATTATTCTAGGAAGCTGTAGTGGAAGCGCCCAAACTTTTCAATACTATCTAGATAGTGAAGGACCTAAACCTCATACATTGATAATTTTCAGTCCTGAAGAGCATTATGGGACTCCTTTTTGGTTACCAATATTGGGTTGGATTCCTACATTTATTATGACGCTCATACAAAAGATGATTATTGTTCTATACAGATTGTACTTAAAAATCAGAGGTACAGAAGATTCTGAAAATGTAACTTGGGCTGCAGAACGATTAAAGAAAAATGATGATTGGAGTTTAAGAAGATTTGTAATCGAATTTATAATAAAATATGATATAAGAGGAAGACAGAAAGAGATAGATATTCCTATTCAAATGTTTGTTTCAGAAAAAGATCATTTTGTAGGACCCGAAAAAGCAGAAAATTTTGTGGTAATACCAGAATCAGAAGTTGTTCAAGTAAAAACACAATTTCATAGAGTACATGAAGGAAAAGAGGAAGAGATATCAAAGAGTATTAACGTTTTTCTAGAAAAACTAAAGAGGTCGTTTATTTCTTTTTTCTGATTATACAATTGATGGTAGAAGTGATACTATGATAGTTCCTTCTCCTGTATTTGTTCCTACAACTGGAGATGCTTCTGTTGTATAATGCTCAATTATATTCAATTTTTTAATTATGTTTTTCGCTATTCTTTGAGAGCCTTTTGGATTTTCTACATGTGATATTACCATATCATAAGATCTATCTTTTTTAGCTTTTTTCATCACAGTGTTTGTTATTCTTTTTTCCATAGATTTCTCGGTGAAAAAACCAGGCAGTTTAGATTTTAGAACTCCTGGTAACTCCATAATAGCAATAGGTTTTATTCCAATGATTTTTGTAAGATTAAATATAAATTTTGATTTCAGTCTTCCAGATTTGTGAACATTCTCTAAAGTATGGAAACCAACACTCAAGATATATTCTTTTTTCAATTTCTCCATAATTTCTAAAATCTCGTTTATTGATTTTCCTTTCTTCAGAAGTTTGATAATGGCTAGAATCATAAGTCCTTCCACTCCAGAAGCTGATTCTGTGTTAAAAATTGTTATACCTTTTTCGAATTTTCTTGATGCAATTCTAGCAACATTAATAGTTGATGATAGTTTTTCTGAGACTCCAACATAAATGATGTGATCTGATTTCTCTTTTTCGAAACATAATTGAAAAATATCAAAGAAATCCTGAGGAGTAGGTGGAGCATTTTTTGGAATTTCATCCATTTCTTTCATCATTTTATAGTAATCTTTTACTGAAATTCCTATCCCTATTCTCATTTCTTTATTTTCAAAATGAACAATATGAGCAACTACAGCAATATTATGCTCTTTTATTGTTTCCATTGGTAAATCCATTGCTGAATCTGAAACAATTTTAACTTTCAAACTATCAATAGAATAACAACTGAAGTTTAATAAAAACTTTCCTCAATCAATTCTTTATATTTTCCCTAATCTTTTTATTTTAGGTTGGTTTTTCTAAAGTGTGGTTGATTTGGATACACATGAGATTATTAAAGCTGCATCAGGAAAGATAAAAGCAGACATAATTCTTAGAGGTGGGGATGTTGTTAATGTCTATACTAGAGAGCTCATTAAAGCAGATGTAGTTATAACCAAGGGAAGAATAGTATACGTTGGATTAGCAAGTCTAGATTTTGAAAACACAGAAACTGTATTTATTGATGTTGCTGGCAGTGTAATCTGTCCTGGACTAATTGAATCTCATATGCATATCGAATCATCAATGCTTACTCTAACTGAATTTGCAAAGGCAATTATCCCACATGGGACAACCACTGTTGTAATTGATCCGCATGAATTAGTGAATATAACTGGAACAAAAGGATTAGATCTTCTAATATCTGAAGCTTCAGAATCTCCTATCAATTTTCTAATTGAACTTCCTTCATGTGTTCCTTCTCTTCCAGGTTTCGAAACATCAGGAGCTGTTCTCACTTCTGAAGAAATTAGTAAGTTAATAAAACAAAAGGAAATCTTTGCTTTAGCAGAAATGATGAATTATCCAGGAGTGATTAATGGATTTGAAGATGTAATTAATAAAATCAATTCTGCAAAAAAAGAAGGTAAACTGATTGAAGGTCATGCTCCTCTTCTAAGTGGAAAAGAATTACAAGCGTATATCGCTGCTGGGATTTACTCGGATCATGAAGCAACATCTGTAGATGAAGCGTTAGAAAAACTACGTTTAGGTATGAAATTACAATTAAGAGAAGGATCATTTGCAAAAGATTTGGAGAATATTCTTTCAAAATTAGATCTGAAGAAAATAGATTCAAGAAATCTGTTAATAGCTTCTGATGATAGAAATCCAATAGATCTTTTTGAAAAAGGGCATCTAGATTATTCGTACAAGAAAATGATAGATTTAGGAATCAATCCAATAGAAGCCTTACAAATGATGACAATTAATACAGCTACTCACCTTGGACTTCAAAATCAAATAGGTGGTATTGCTCCAGGAAAAAAAGCTGATATTATAGTAGTTAATAATTTGCATGATTTCGGTATTTCTCTTGTAATATCAAATGGTAAAATTATTTTCCAGAATGGAGAATTAATGGTTCCATTAGATAAAGTAGAATATCCAAGTTTTATTTTCAATACTCTAGCAAATCTAGAAATACCTTCGTATGATGATCTAATTCTAAAGTCAGATAAGAATGAAGTCTTAGTTAGAGTAATAGGATTACAGGAAAACTCTCTTATTACGGAAAAAATTCAATATAGAGTAGAAGTAAAGGATGGAATTTTAATCCCTGACATTGAAAATGATGTTCTTCCCGTTTTCGTAATAAATAGACATACAAAAGAGAAAAAAATTGGGAAAGGTTTTGTTAAAGGATTAGGATTAAAGAATGCTGCAATTGCTAGTACTGTGGCTCACGATAGTCATCAGCTAATTTGTGCAGGAACTGACTATAAGTTAATTTTCACTGCTATTAAAAAACTAAAAGAATCTCAAGGTGGACAAGTTGTTGTGACTCCTGAGAAGACAACTCTGCTGCAATTGGATTTTGCAGGAATAATGAGTTCTCGTTCTCTTAAAGAAGTTGTAAATGAATATAAGATTCTTAATGAAGCATTAGAAGAATTAAAACCATCAATCTCTGAACCTTTTATGGCTTTAGCATTTATAGCTCTACCAGTTATTCCTCATTTGAAAATAACTGATCATGGGCTAATTGATGTAGACGAAATGAAAATAATAAAACCTATTATTGATGAATAAAATCTATCAAACTAAAATACTGTACTTATTCAAAACTATAATTATTGCCGAGTACCTCGGTAGGATAAATTTGAATGATTAAGAAAATTAATTTATCAGATGAATTAAGACAAGTAGGAGTAATCTAAAAATCCTTAAAAAAGGATAAATCTAAAGTGAAAAGATGACTCAAAAATCAATTATAATCATCGGAGGAGGATTAGGAGGATTATCAACAGGAATATATGCTCTAATGAATGATTACAATGTGACTATTTTCGAAAAAAATCCTGTTCCTGGGGGTTTAGCTGCATGTTGGAAAAGGAAGCAGTATTTAATTGATGGTGGAATTCATTTCATAGCAGGTTATAAACCAGGTCTTTCTCTCTATAAGGTGTTTAAAGAGGTAGGAGCACATAAAGCAGAATATGTAGATTTAGATGTATATGCGCGTTATATTGATGAAACAAGCAATAGATCGATAGATATTTCCGCTGATTTGGATAAATTTCAAAATGATATGCTTTCACTTTTCCCTTGGGATAAAAGAATTATTAAGCATTTTATTAAAGGCACTCGGGGAATGGCAAAATCTGATATTAGTGAATTTGGATTTAAGAAACCTGCAGAACTTATGAAAACTAAAGATTGGATAGCTGAGTTTTGGAAAAATAGAAAATCACTAAGATACTTTCTAGGAAAATCTATGATGGAGGTTAAGAAATATACTGAGAATATTAAAGATCCAATGTTCAAAGAACTTTTGCTCTATATGTTCCTTCCTGAAGTACCTATTGCATTTCTCTGGATGATTTTAAGTTTTGTATATCAGAATCAATTAGGAGTTCTAAAAAATGGTTCTCTTGATTTCTCTAGGAAGTTAGAAGATAGGTTTCTAGAGTTAGGGGGAGTGATAAAATATCAATCAAAAGTAGATGATATACTTGTTAAAGATGATAAAGCAGTTGGTGTTATCTTAGAGGATGGAAGTGCATTCAATTCCGATTTTGTGATATCTGCTATTGATGGTTACACTGCAATCTTCAAAATGCTTGAAGGGAAATATGTTAACGAGAATATAAAAAATAGATACGCAAACTGGAAAACAGTAGAACCTTTTGTGTGTATAAGTTTTGGTGTAGCCATGGAATTTAAAGATGAAGTCTGGATGACATTTTTTAAAACAACAGATTCAATCAGAGTTGCAAACGAGGATAAATATCAAGTAATGATACGATTTTTCAACTATAGTGAATCTTTTGCTCCTAAGGGAAAATCTGTAATTCAAGTTGATTTTGAAACAGAGTGGGAATATTGGTTTGAGCTAAGTAAAGATAAGAAAAAGTATAATGAAGAAAAAAAGAAATTAGTAGAACAAGTAATAAAATGGTTAGAAAAGAGATATCCTGGAATAACTGAAAAAATAGAGGTTACTGATGTAGCCACACCATATACTTTCTGGAGATATACTTTGAATAAAGAAGGAGCTTATATGGGCTTCCTACCTACTTCAAAGACATTCACAGCAAGTGTTGAAAAAGAACTTCCTGGATTGGATTGTTTTTATATGGCTGGACAGTGGGCTATGACAACTGGTGGTGTTCAAACAGTGATCTATTCTGGAAGACATGTGATTGAACTCTTGTGTCACAAAGAAGGTAAAACATTCAAAACACTTACTTGAATTTTCAATTCCAATCCGTAAGGTTTTTTTATTTCCTTTTTTGCATAAAATCATGACTGAATTACTTTTTCAAACTGATTCTTATATCAAAGAATTTGAAGCTGAAATCATAGCAGTTGAAGAAAATGCAATTATTCTTGATAAAACAGCTTTTTCATACAAAGGGGGAGGATTACAAAGTGACACTGGTGTTTTAACAACATCTCAGAATCAAAATTTTAAGATAGAAGAAGTAATCTTTAGAAAAGGTAAAGTCCTTCATCTTCTTTCTCCATCTCCAACTGATAACATGTTAGGTGAGAAAGTGAAATGTAAAATTGATTGGGAAAACCGTTATCGTCAAATGAAAATGCATACAGCTCTTCATTCAATTTCTTCATTACTTTACAAGAAGTATGGTTCAGCAGTTACTGGGGGGAATATAACTCCTGAAAAAAGTAGGGTAGACTTTGAAATTGATCACTTAAGACAAGAACGTGTTCAAGAAATTGAACAAGAAATGAAAAGAATTATTGAAGAAGGTCATGATGTATCTATTTCCTTTATGGAAAGAGAAGAAGCACTCAAGGATCAAGAGTTAATACGAACTAAGGTTAACCTAATACCTGAAAGTGTAAAGACAATAAGAATAGTAGAAATTAAAGATGTTGACAAACAAGCTGATGGAGGAGTGCATGTCGCAAATACAAGCGAGATTGGTGTATTTAAGCCATTAAAATCTGAAAATAGAGGAAAAAATAACAAGCGACTTTATTTCACTATAGAGTAAAATGATTAGTTTAAACCAAAAACATTAAAAATGTGTTTTATTGAACGATAGAACGAGAATAAATAAAAGAAATAGGGATTAATATGAATTCAAAAAGAATCTTCGGTATATTATCAGTTTTATTGTTCTTCAATTTAGTCGTATTTAATGCATCAATTGGATCAGCTATGTTTGATAAATCTACTCCATCAAATCAAATTAGTCCTAACCAATCAGTAGTAAATCCTGGTGATTTAACTGAAACAATTTTTGTTCCAGACACAATGAATATAACTAACGATTTTCTGAATATTCTTGGTTATCATCAAACGCTTAACGAGGACAAAAAAATAAGATGGAAAATAAATACCTATGAAAAAACTGATAACTTTCATCTTTCAGAAGGAGATAAAAAACTAAAATCTGGAGACACAATTCTAGTTCAAATTGAAACAGATCCTTCAAAGTCTCGTACAAGAGTGCATGAGTGGTGTTCTGTATACGTAAATGATGTTAATGCTAGATACCCATCAACTGATCTTCACAAGTTAGCAGTATACAAATTTCTACAACCATTAACTATCAATATTACTGAAGATTTTATCGATTATACTAATCATGTAGATGGTTATTTTGGATATCTAGCAAATTCTGTAAATGTTAATCACACGATATGGGAAGTTCAAGAGGATGTTCTTATTTATCATAATACAGTATATTCCGAAATAAGTAACAAAACAATAATTACTCTTGAGTTTGATAAAAAAACAGGTTTTCTTAACGATATGAATTATGAAATGTACTATACTAACACTACAGGACATTTTGCAGGAGCAAACTTTTCGTTGATAAGATTGCATGGATGGGGTTTACCCTACACCACTACAACATGGGTCGTTTGGATTCCAATAATTCTTTTATTTACAAGCTTGATTGTTGCTCTCCAATTGCGAGTATTCCAAAAAATAAAAATCTATAGAGAATCAAAAAAACATGCACAAAGAGAGTAAAACTACACTCTTTTTTCTTTTGTTTTTGTTAATTGTAGTTTTTTTACCAAATAACGAAAATGTTATATGGTTATATTTTTGTTTTTTTTCTCCAAAAGAAAATGTATTTTAATTCTGATTGTTATAAAATAAAATGTGATTTAAAATGACAAGCTTGAAAACTAAAAAATTTGATCTTAACACTGAGAGAGATTTTGTATTAATTAACTCTCAAACTCTAAGCAATTTAAAAATGAAACACTCTTCATATGTTAAAGTGAAGAGTGATACAGGAGAAATAATGTGTGAAATTATTGCTACTGAAAATCTAATCGAACCAGAATTAATAGGTTTGAAAGAATCTTCAATTAAGCTGTTAAATATTAAAGAAGGTCAAAAAATAAGCATTTATGCTCGTAGAAAACCCGCTTCATTAGAGCATGTAAAAAATAAAAGGGAAGGAAGTGTTTGGAAAGAAAACCAGATTCGTTCAATTGTAAATGATATTTGTAGCGGGCAATATACTGATCTGGAAATTTCAATGTTCACACTAGCACAATTTTACAAAGGATTGAACATGGATGAAATACAATTCTTAACCTCCTCAATGAGCGAATATGGGACTACAATTGATTTTGATGAACCTGTATATGATAAGCATTCTATAGGTGGAATCCCTGGAAACAAAGTTTCACTTATTATTGTTCCTACTGTCGCTGCAGCAGGTTTGTTAATCCCAAAGACAAGTTCTAGAGCTATAACAAGTCCCTCTGGAACTGCTGATACTATGGAAGTTTTATGTGATGTTAACTTTTCAGCAGATGAAATACTTGAAATAGC
>JAEOTG010000059.1 GCA_016839985.1 Candidatus Heimdallarchaeota archaeon
CACAACTCTGGGGAAATCATTTTTCTATCTAATCTACAAATATCATTGAGATTGTTTTATAAAGTATTATAGAAAGAAAGATTCTAACTTTAGAACTACGGTGGTTGATATAGTAATTAGCTTCTGATTTCTGCCATCCTTTTTCTTTCCAATATTTGTAATCCAGAGGGTGTGCTTTTGCAGGATTAGCTCTTTCTCTTTGTTGTAATCTAAACATAGCAAGTGAAAGAATAGATGGAGTTAGATATTGTTTATCATTTACACTGCTATAAACTTTTTTTGCTAATCTATCCAGGTTTTTAGAGTATTTTGATTCTATTTCTAAATCTGAATCATGGTGCTTTATTATGAATCCTGCTGTCCTTATTAGATTAAATCCCCAGCTTAGAAGAGCTCCAGCTATGGTTCTGTTAGTATGCTTATTTGCTGAACCACCACTTGTTGAATAAACTAATGCCATTTTTTTGTAAAACTCTTGTCTATGACAAATATATGCCAATCTATCGATCAATGCCTTCATCATTGAACTTACATTATCAATATAAACAGGACTTCCAAAAATCACTGCATCTGCTTCATCTATTTTTGTTTTTATTTTAGTTAAATCATCGTTGAGAGGACACTTATCTTCTCCTCTATCCATACAGGCTCTACATCCTATACAGTGCATTAATTCATAATCTACCAAGAAGAGCTTCTCAACTTGAAGTTGTTTGTCTTCAGAAATAGCTAGCTCACATATTCTTTTAAGTAACATAGAAGCTATTGTGGATGTGTTCCCTTTTTTTCTACCACTACCAATTATTACAAGAATTTTCATTTTCAAAAATTAGCCGTTTCAGACTATTTTATACTCTTGTTTAACACTTGTGGAATAAAACTACTATTTTTGTTAGATAAAATTACTAATTCTTCAACCACATGTTAAACTTACGAATATAAATGTTCATACAAGCAAAAATCTCGATAAAAATGAAATTAAATTTAAAACCTAAAGAAATAATGAAATCAACAAAAATAATCTTTTACACAACAATGATTATTACGATGATTATTGGAAACCTATTTTCAGCTGTTATTACAATACTCCCTGCAGATGTTGTAGGCTTTGGATCACAAAAACTCAGTATCTTAGGGTATGCTGCACACTGTTCATTCTCTCCTTGGAGCACACTAATCTCTTTAGCATTAACTGGTTTAGGGATATTCTTTCTTGTAAGACTAATAAAATACCTAAAAGCAAATAACATCTCTTTTGTTGATTTAATGAAGATATATGCAATAGCTTTTGGAGTACTAGTATTCGTAAGTACTTGCTTCCCCTTTGTACTCTTTCTAGTTGGAGTTTATCTTCTGATTTATCTTATAAATTATTTTAAAACTAGATTTGAGGAGAAATGGGTAACAGAAGCAGAGACTAAAAACTAGAAAGATATATTACTCCCTTCTCTTTTTTTTCTTTATGGATAAAGAAGATCTCAAGATCATTCTTCTTCTTATGGTTAATTCAAGATTAACTTATAGAGAAATAGCAGATTATTTGGGATTATCTGTAAATGCTGTCTACAAGAGAATGAATAGCCTGGTAAATCTCGGCATAATTCAGGAATTTACTGCAAGAATCAAACCTTCTGCGATTAATACGATTTATGCTTATTTTTTTGGAGAAAGTGAAATTGAAGATAGTGATCAATTATCTGAGGATTTAGGGAAACATCCAAACACTGCTCTTTTAATGTTTTCTAGCCGAAATTATTTGTACATCGGATCTTTCTTAAAAAATATTGACGAACTCGATGAGTACTCATTCTTTGTCTCTCAAACAGCAAAAATGAAATCACCACAAATCGGTTTTCTTTCAGGTGTTCATTCAGCATCACAAATTGCGTATATTACTCCTGAAAAAGCACCTGTAAAATATAGCAATTTAGACAAGGCAATAATTCGCTCTTTACATAAAGATTCAAGAAAGCCAGTATCTGAGATAGCTGAAGAAGTAAGAAGTACTCCAAACACAGTCAGTCGTAGAATTTCAAAAATGTATGAAGAAGGACTTCTTGAATTATCTATAAATTTCTATCCTGAAGCTTCTAGCGATATTTTTTCTGTTTTTCGAATTGAAATGAATCCATCTGTGAATAGAGATGAGTTAGCTAAAGAACTTATGAATAAATACTCTCCTCATATTTTCTTCATCTGGGTCTTTAGTAATATGCCAAATTTCATGCAATGTTGGGTGTGGTGTAATAATATGAAACA
>JAEOTG010000060.1 GCA_016839985.1 Candidatus Heimdallarchaeota archaeon
CCAAGATTTTGGGGATTCTGAAAAAGCTCCAGAACCCTTGGAGCATAAGGTAATGGTATTCTACTTGACATTTTTTTCTCCTCTATAACTCTATTCCTCCAGTAATAGAACGAATTCTTCCAATAACTTTAGGCATAGTTTCTAAAACATAATTTATTTGATCTTCTGTATTTAACCTATTAATTGTCATCAATAAACTGCCATGGGCTTCTTCAGGTTTTCGACCAATAGCAGTTAAAATATGACTTGGCATTAATACACGGCTTGTGCAAGCACTCCCACTTGATGCATAAATTCCATTCATACTTGACTCTACTGTTAAAGCCTCTCCTTCACACCCTAAGAAGCTTATATTAACATTGTCTGGAGCACGTCGATCACCAGCAGGACCATTAATATCTGTTCGTTCAATGCTTGTATGCAGTCCATATAGTAATTTATCTCTAAGCTTTATAGTATGGTTTTTTATTTGTTCAAAATTTGCGAATTGTAACTCAACAGCTTTTGCAAAACCAGCTAAGAGAGGTGAATTTTCTACATCTGGTGCTAGGATTTCCACACTTAGTTGCCCTTCATATATAGATTTTAGTTTTATTCCTTCTTTTATATACAAACCAGCAATCCCTTTTGGTCCAAGAATTCTGTTGCTACTAAATGTAGCTAAATCAACCTCTGTTTTGCTAAAATCTAAATCAATTCTTCCAAATGCTGAAGTTGCATCAGTATGAAAAATGATTTTTTCATCTTTATCTTTAACTATTTCTAGAGCTTCTTTTATTGGTTGTATTGTACCTATTTCGTGATTAATTGATTGTAAACTAACCAAGAGAGTGTCATTATCTATTTTCTCTTGTAGAATATCTAGATTAATAGTACCATCATTAGAAACAGGTAAAATATCAACTTTATAATTTTGATCAAATAATGATTTAGCAGCATGGATTACACTCAAGTGTTCAACTTCGGAAACGATTATTTTTTTCCTTCCTTTATACATCTTGGTTAAGCCTTTGATTGCAAGATTGTTTGATTCAGTGAAGCTGTGAGTAATTGCAATAGATTGTGGATCGACTTTGAGGGGTTTGGATATTTGTCTCTTTTTTCTCTCATAAAAATCAAGTGTTGACCAACCTATTCTATGAGTAATTGCTGGATTTCCATAGTCTTTTTCCAAGTAGTATGGAATCATAGCATCTAATACTTCCTTATCAACAACTGATCCATTAATCCAATCTAAATATACTTCTTTTTTTGGTACTCCATGTTGTTTTAACAAATCTTGAATATGAGACATTTTTCTACCTCAACAATTTATCTAATAGTGTTTCAATATGATCGACATGTGTTAACATTAGCTTTCCTGTTTTATGGAAGGATATATTTGTTTGTTCAAATTGGTATTTCTCGATTATATTACCTATTTTTTGTAACAGAATACTTCTCTCTTGTATCTTTTTATGCACTTCTTCTATTGTGTCCCATTTAAGCAATACAACGTAACTATTATCTTTTGTGCAGCTTTCAACAATTGAGCTAATATATTTCTGATACAATTATAGTGCACCTATTTCTGCTAGTACTGAATTAAAATTACTTATTTAATCTTTGTTTCGTTCAAAATTTTTGTTATTCTCTTTTAGCTTTGTTTGACAAGTATTACATAAAGTAGAAGGTTTTTCCAAAGCATGAGTTAAACTATTAGAATATTGCATTACACAAAGGTTTGAGCAATGCTCTAAACCAAAAATATGAGCACATTCATGAATACTCTCTTTAATTTTCATTTCAATGTTATCTAATCGATGAAAAGAAACGATAGCTCCAAAATACTTCGAACCTAAACCAAAAACGAAGTTCATAACTGGAACAAAAAGATCATCTTGTACCATCCAGAAAAAGAATTTTAAATTTTCTTCGTCTATCAACATGTTTAGAAGTTTTTGACCATCATACTGATTTCTGGATGAATTGTATGCAGATTCACTGATGTTGTATTCTTTAATAGTACTTACTTCGATATTGAAAGAGTGCTTTAATGCATTTATTACTTCGTGTACATCTTCCACAAAAACATTAGAATCATGGAGTATTAGTAAAGAAGGAAACATTTTTTACACTATCTATATGAATTAAATCCATACTTTTCTAATAATTCTTTTGTAATAGGATTTTGTAAGCTTCTTCATCATATATCTTAGCTTAATCTCTTACAATTCACTCTTGAGTGTTAGAATCTTCTAATAACATTATAGATTTGTTCTTCAACAATAGATGCTCTATTTTCGACTTCTGATATATCCTTTATGTCATCGAAAAATATTGTTAGTATGTTCTTTAGTTTGTCTATCCCATAAACTAAATCGGAATATTCTGTTGGATAGCCTAGAGATACAATTCAAAAATCTTTTCCACGGAAACGAGGATCTTTTTGTCCCACATCACTTACAACATAAAGCCAACTTGTTACATTGTACTGTTTCATCTTAGGAATTTTGACAGGTCCTGTTAGAGTTGACCCTGAATCCAACATCTCAAGCTCACCCATCCCATAAATTGTGAATAGAAGTACACCCAAGGAGAGGATTACAGTTTCTTTTATTCTCTCATATTCTGTTGGAATCTTGTTAATATAGATTGGTTCTGTTCCAGATTCACCAAAACGGTAGAATGCCACAAAAATCTTGTCAAGATCATATTTTGGTTCTACTTTTGTGACTTTGTCTATTACACTTGGTATCTGATTGAAAAATCTTCCTCTTTTTACAATATAATCTGAAGCACCCATTTTCATAGCATTAACTGCTACTTCTTCAGAACCTTGTCCTGTTATGATAATGACCGGAATTTCTGTTATTTGTCTGATTTCTTCTAATATTTCTAAACCTGTGGAGTTTACTAATAAATAATCCAATAAAATGACATCAATATCGTATTTTGTGTCAAAAAGAGTTTGGAGTGTTTCTTCTTTTGTTCTTGTTATGAAAACTTCAGCTTCAGGATATGATTTGAGAATATTTATCTTGATAAGGAAGGCTATATCAGTATCATCTTCACATAACAATATTCTCATCGGATTTGCCATTTAGAATACTCCAAGAATATATATTTCATTAAGTTTATATTATCTTTGCCATAAAGGAAAAATCTATTCTATGAGTCCATCTTCTTTTAATGATTCTAAGATTTCAGAAATTTCAGATTGTAGTTGATCTATTTTGTCATCTTTATCTTTCTTAGCTTTCCTTTCCTTTAATCTTTCTTCAATTATCTCTTTCAATTCGCTTCTATCTATCACTGGAATCTTTTCTTCAGTACGTCCCAAGGTTTCAATGTCATCCAGTCCAAGCTCTTGTAGAAGCTTAGTTTCTTCTAGCTCTGTATCTGCTATTGGAACAGAAGTGAATTGATCAATTCTGGTTTGTGATGCAGCAGCTATTTCTGCTTTTTCCTTCTCAGGGCAGGAGTGACCTTCAGCCATAGGATATCGTGTACCACAATATGGGCAAACATTTTCATGTAGTTCTTGGACATGAACACCAAGAGTTCTTTGATCATGTGTTTTAAATCCACAATGAGGACAGTTCAATAGAGGTACATAAGAATCATTTGCTATGAAATCATCAAAATTAGCGTAAAGATACCATAATAGAGAAATTCTAACAGACTTAGATGTAGTCCATCCAGTTTTCTTCTTTATCATATTCAAACATTCATTGCTTATTTCATCTTTGATACGAAATGATAGTTTGGAATCTTGTTTTACTTTAGATTCCTCCTCAAATTTTCGCATCATTAGAATTTCTAATTTTATATAATCGTTAAGCTCTTGCATTATTTCCAAACGGCTTTGTGTTTTCCCTAAACGTGACGCTAAGTCTCCTAATGACATCGTTATTAATTGACTAGCCCCACCAAATTTCTGAGATTCTTCCATTACACCATCCTTAAATCTTGATGGTAGATTTATGGTATAAACGTTAGATGTTCTACTAGAATTACTTTTAGGTGTAATTTTAATCACCAATTTTTTACGTTGTATTATTTCTGTATTATATATTTATGTCTTTTCCTTCATTTATAAAAAATATTTGAGATTTTGTTTGAGATTTTTTTCTACTCTTAAGCGAAATTCATATTAGGTAATGTTTCTAGTTAACATTGAGAGTTAGTGATGACCATGCACTACTTTAAGTAGACTCATGCGAAAAAAAAAGGGTCTGAAACTCTCATTATCTTTTGATTAAATTAAAATTATCTAATAACATCCACATAAATAGGAATCCCAGATTCAATGCTTCCAGAGACAATACAATAATTCCTAAAAAGTTACATACATCTTACGTAGTTATCATCTTTGTTAACTGGAA
>JAEOTG010000061.1 GCA_016839985.1 Candidatus Heimdallarchaeota archaeon
AAAGCATGTCCGTGATAGAATAGAATGTCTTTTTGATTTCCATATATGTCAAAAAGAGTAAAATCTCCATACTCACCTAAAGCCCAAATAAGTTCACTTGTCTTGTGATCTATTTTGTAAAATGTATTTGTGTTTCTGCAATTCAAATACAAAACATCATAGTCTTCATCATAAAAAATAGAATTTGAATGAGTTAGATCTGCCAATCCTCCAAAATCTGTGTCATTGAATGGACACCAATGATCAAAAGAAATGAAATCACTGGTATTTACAGTCCAAACAAGTTCTCCTTCAGGAGTAAATTCTTTAATTGTATCAAATCCATAAGTTGTTCCTTCATGCTCGAGAAAATACACATTTAGAGTGAAATAGGTGTTATTTGCTTTATTAAATTCATAGTCATGATGACCATAAAAACTCATTTGAACAAACTCATCGCTTTCAATGTTCCATAAAGCTGCTCCTGCATTCTTACCTATTAGTAGAGTGGTGGAATTGATAAATTCCGCTCCCATAAATGTATCAGTTCCAAAATCTCTTTCTAAATATACTTCACCTTTCATGTCAACTATTAGTATAGTTTTATCAACTGAAATTTGTGTATCTAAATCTCTTCTTTCCAAAACAAAGAGATTGTAGCCATCAAAATATTCTCCTTTTAATTTAATATTAGGATCTCCAATCATTTCATTGATTTTGTAATCATAAGATGAGATTAAAATTGGAGACAAAACCAAGAATGATAAGAAGATTAGCAAAAATAAGCTAAGCCAGTCTCTATTGTAAAATGTGTTTTTTAGATGGATAGAGCTCATTTTTCAGTAATATCTTAATCAATGGTTTATATTACCTTTTTCCTTTAAAATTCTGAATAGAAAGAATAATGAAATTTGAAACATATTCTAATTTTTGAGTTAAAAATAAAAACTACTTATTATTATTATCAATAATAAAGGTGTAATTGTATGAAAAAGGATCATATTGGAAAAGAGTTTATGGAAAAAACAAAGTATGAATATGTTTCTAAATCTGACCAAAGTCTTGGATTACCTCAACCTCCTTTGGAAACAGAATACGCTCATAAAAGGAAGAGTTTTGATTTACCAGATCCCAAAGAGTTGAAAATAAAGGATTACAATCTGAGAAAAGCTATTGAAGAAAGAGAAAGCGTAAGAAAATATTCTGATGAGCCCTTATCTTTAGAAGAACTTTCTTGGTTACTTTGGACTACTCAAGGAGTAAAAGAAATTTATGGAGAAAATTATGCAACTTTAAGAAATGTTCCTTCAGCTGGTGCTAGACATGCTTTTGAAACATTCTTGTTGGTTAATAATGTTGAAGGTCTTGAATCTGGGATTTATCAATATGTAGCTCTAGAGCACAAGCTTGTGGAGTACATAATGACAGATGGTGTTGCAGATGAAGTTGTTAAAGCTGCTTATAATCAAAAGATGGTAAAGAACAATTCAGTCACCTTCATTTGGGTAGCAGATATAGTAAGGATGACTTGGAGGTATAGTGAAAGAGGGTATAGATACATTCATCTAGATGCTGGTCATGTCTGTCAGAATCTATATCTAGCAGCTGGGAATATCAATGCTGGTGTATGTGCTATCGCGGCTTTTCATGATGATATATTCAACAAAGTTCTTCGTATAGATGGTGAAAACCAATTTGTAATTTACTTAGCATCAGTTGGGAAAAAGAGATAATATGAATGATTCAAATAGGAACTTCCTAATTAGTTCAATTGTTATTCCTATACTTTCAGGAATACTAGCTATTTTAGTACCTATTATCGAAAAACAACCAAGTTTCGCTCATTCCTTTATTGTTGGATTTCTTCTCTTTTTCTTTTGTTCTATCTCTTGTTTTTTTGTTATCCCTTTCACTAACAAAAGAATAATTGAATTTCTAAAAGATAGTAAAGTGAGTTATTATTTGTTTATACTTTTTATTTTACTTCTTCCATTAGTCTCCTGGATTTTTATAGAAAGTGTGAAATCATCAATTTTTTCGTTTTTTATATGGTATGCATTACCAGCTCTAATACTTATTTTTCCAACATTTATAGAAGATTTTTCCTTTGATTATGTTTTTCATGTCATTTCAGTAATAATAATAGCAGTAGGATTTGATCGAAGATATACTTATGATATTACTCCTGGTATTGGTTTTCAATATGAAATTAATGCTTTGATGGTCAGTTCTTTAATTCTAGTCTCACTTTCAATTCAAATAGGTGACTTCTCAAAGAAATTCAATTGGGGAATCAATAAAAAGAAAATCTTACTACCTCTTTCTTTGAGTGGGATATTAGCAATTATTACAATCCCAATAGGTCTAGTTACCAATTTTCTTAGTTGGTCTCCTCAATGGTCAGGAACTCTCATGTTCTTCTTTTCTTTTATTGGAATCTGGCTAACAATTGCACTCCCTGAAGAAATCATTGCAAGAGGAGTACTCCAACATCAGTTAACTGAGAAAGTAATCTCTAAAGAAAGTAAATTTTTCAAATATTGGAAATGGAGTGTATTAATTGTGGCTTCTGCTATCTTTGGTCTATCTCATTGGAATAATACCACTCCTGAACTGGCTTGGGTTTATATTCTTCTAGCTACAATTGCAGGAGTTTTTTATGGTATTTGTTGGTGGAAAGGAGGATTATTTTCTGCAATGTTAATTCACACTATAGTCGATTGGATATGGGCATTGCTCTTTGTAACTCCTTAATACACCTTCATTTGGTGAGATTTAAAAACAAAAATGACTTATTTGACCTTTTCTAAAACAAATCTCTATTGTTTTAATAAACCTTCTAAAACTATCGAAAAATGCATTCATCATCGCATGCAATATTTTTTAAGTGAGTACTCATTTTGTTTTTCGATTATTATGGTTTCTAAGTATCCTGTTTTTGTCTTATGTGGAAGGGATG
>JAEOTG010000062.1 GCA_016839985.1 Candidatus Heimdallarchaeota archaeon
AAATATCTATCCAGAGATAAGAATGTCATCTAGAACTTCTTCAAGATCAGGTCTATCTGGGGGTTCTTCAGATTTTTCAATTTTACCATCTGTTATTGTACCTGATAGATCTAAATCAGCTCTTCTTCTTGTGGGTGAAGCAATTACCATTGTTCCACTCAGATTTTCTATTTTCTCGTTTATTTCAACAACCAGATCTACTAATTTTGAAATCTGTTCATTGCTAAAACCTGCAACTTTATTCAAGTCAACTCTAGCTTGTTGTTCAATGCTACTAGACTCATCTGTTGCTATTTCGATTCCATTTGAAAGAAGCTCTTGAGTTGCAGTACTAGTCACTAGAGATTTAGCGATCTTTTCTGCAATTTCTTCACTTGGAAAGAGTTCTGCAAGTTCTGCTATTTTTTCTTGTTGGGATTGTTGATTCAGACCTTCTATTTTTTCTGTTAAATCGTCTCTTTCGCTGATTAAATCTTCAAATTCATCTTCAAGAGCTGAATATTTGTCCTTGAGTAATTTATTTTCTTGATTTAGGAGTTTAATGAGTTTTATGAGTTTGGGAAGACTTCGTCCTAGTTCGTTTGCATTATTCTGCATTTCCCTGTAGCGTTCAAGAGAGACTACTTTTACACCTTTGTTATTTTGATCCTTAAACTCATTTTCAAGGACTTCTACTCTATTCTTAAATTCTCTATTTTGAGTAAGTAATCTCTCTACTAACAACTTTACCTTACTAAGTGCTTCAAGTAAAGATTTATTCCTATCAAGGAGCTCTTTGATATAAGCTTCTTGGAACTCCTGATCTTCGCTAATTTGCTCTAAAGAATCCATTTCTTCATCATATGATTCTTGGATTTTTTTGAGTAATTTTTCTTCAGGAGTTAACTCGGATGATCGCATCTTATTTTCCCAACAGTGTTAAATTAGTGTTGACTATCTAGTTAAAAAAAATTTGCTTATACTTCTTTTTTATCAATTAAAAAACTAAGAAAAAATAACTTCCGACAAAAATCTTATTTCACAATTTTATTGAAAAAAGAATGAAAGAATTAATATGACACATATTAAATTTTTTAAAAAACAACTTACTTTGAGTAAAATCTAAATAGGACTATTTATCTTTCTCTTTGAATCCTATGAAAATATTTAATCTTGAGAGTAAAAAAGGGGAGAAAGTTTTCGGTTACATTGACATGTTTGAATATCCACATGGTACAAAAGAAAAACTTCCTATTGTTTTGATTGAAGGTAATGAAAGTGGTGCAAGTTTTCTTTTGAGTGGTAACATACATGGTGATGAAGTTCATGGTTTAGTAACTCTACAAGAGGTGATCAAGAAGCTTGATCCCACAACAATGAAAGGAACTGTTGTAATCATTCCAACATTGAATCCTGCAGGACTCTTAACACTTACTAGATCCCCATTTTACGATAGGGCTGATCCAAACAGATTATGGCCTGATCCTAAACCAAAAAAAGAGCCTAAATTAAAATACGAAGATCCTTATGACGAAAATCTAGATCCCAAGAAACACCCAAGCATTCAAGAATCTTTCTATAAGAAATTCTCAGAATATTTTGATCAATTTGATTATTTTATTGATTTAATTTGTCATTCTGTTAGATCATTTCCATATTCATACATAGACAGAGTTTACTTTGATGAAGAAAAGGAAGGAGAAAAAGATAAAGCTCAACAGCTTTTCGATCAAGCATATGAAATGGTAAAAGCGTTTGGTTTTACTATTGTTTTTGAAGATCCTCCTAAACATTATTTTAGACAAGATCTGCATAGATCAACAACAGGAAGTTTTCTGAATAAGAATAGAAAACCTAGTTTCACAGTAGAACTAGGAGCTTCCAGTCTAGTTGATTTGGATATTGTGAAAGCCGCAAAAACAGCTGTTCTAAATGTTTTGAAATGGTCAAAAATAATAGATGGTGAAATAGAAGAAATAGAATCCATTCCTATCCTAAGAGAAAAATTATGGAGAGAAATTCTAATAAGAACAAAAGAATCTGGTTTTTATATTCCAGTTGTAAAACATGGAGAAATTGTTCAGAAAGATGAAGTTATAGCTGTAGTGCACGATATTTTTGGTGAAGTTAAAGAAACGATCCTTGCTCCAGATTTTGGGACAGTAATGGCATTCTATGATGATATAAGATGCTATCCAAATAGTGAAATTGCATCATTCCTTGTAGAAAATACAGTAGATGTAATTTGTCCTTGGGAGTATGAAGAAAAAGAGGAGAAAAAAGAAGAAAAGAGTTAGTAGTAATTTAATCTTCTTCCAAATCCAGAATTTCCACTTTCATATCTGGTAGCTTAGCTTTAAATTCATCGATATAGGATAATTCACCGATTCCTCTTCCTATATGCATTGGGATTGTTATATCAGCTTTGATTTCCTTGGCAGCTTCAACAGCTTCAGGGACATCCATGACATAGGTACCCGAAATAGGAATTAAAGCAATTGTTGGTTTAAGATTTTCCATTTCTGGAATTTTATCAGTATCACCAGCATGATAGATTCTAGTTCCATCAATGTTAAGAATGGGACCTATATGACCTGATGATTTAGGATGAAAGGGAGTTTTTGTTTCAGGATCTCGAAATCTATGGATATTGTACGCTGGAACAGCTGATATCTTTATTCCTTCAACATCAAGATGTTCCCCAGGATTCAGTTCCAAAACTTCTCTTTTATTCTCGATTTGATCAGTTAGTATACTTTGAGTAATTTTCGGTCCAATTAGAGTTGTATTTTCACTGGAAACTTCGTTAATCGCATCTGCATTACAGTGATCGAAGTGTTCATGACTAGAAATAACAATATCTGCTTTAGGTAATCCAGATTTAGCTAATTTATATGGATCGATATAGATATTCATACCTTTTGCTTTTATTAAGAAAGCATCATGTCCTAACCAATGAATCTTCACATTTTCATATTCAAACATCTTTATCGAGAAAAAAATATAGTAACTATATATAAAATTTTATCAAAAATAGTTGTTTTTCTATTTGTTCTAAATAGACACGATTGAATGAACGTGTTGCAGTAAAAAAATAGATTAAGAGAAAATAGAAGAAGGATGCTGATCAATAAACTCTTTTTCCATCAATGAAAACAAAAACTTCTTCTGGAATTATGTAGCCTGTTATATTGTCACCTACGTTCATTCTTGCATATTCTTCAGCGTTTTCTAAAACATCTACCAGCATAATCGTTCCATCTTTAAGAGTTCCTGTCATTTTAACTTCTGTTCCTAAATATTCAATTGTGTTTATTTGATATTCAATAGGACTCTCTGTTTTAGATGTTAAGAGTATATTCTCAGGTCTAACAACTAGACTAACTTTAGTACCTGTAGGGATATTCTCTTTAATTGAATATTTAACAATCTCTCCACTTTCTAATTCGGCTTCATTCTTATTTATGACTTTACCAATCAAAGTGCTTGAAGACCCTATAAATTGTGCAACGAAAAGAGTTTGAGGATCAGAAAAGACTTCTGTAGGGGTACCATATTGTTGGATTATCCCTTCATGAAGAATAGCTATTCTATCACTTATTGCTAAAGCTTCTTCCTGATCATGTGTCACATATACTGTTGTCATACCAATTTTCTTTATAATAGTTCGGATTTCTGTTCTAATCTCTCTTCTTAATTTAGCATCTAAATTAGAGAGAGGTTCATCACAGAGGAGTACATCTGGTTCAACAACTATTGCTCTACACAACGCTATTCTTTGTTGCTGCCCACCTGATAATTGAGTTGGTAATTTATCTGCTTGATCTTCAAGATGAACTAACTTAAGTACATCAATCACTTTCTTTCTTCTGTAATCAAATTTCTTATCAATCTCAGCTTTCTTTTCTAAATAAGTATTTGATTTTTCTTTAGATTTAATGGGTATTTTCAATTTAGCTAAAAATGTTAATATACGATTAAAAATTCCCTTTATCCAGAAATATGGCTTTGTAACCCAAAAGAACCTACTATACCAAGGTGTCTCTAAGACAGCTTGCTCATCACTTTCTCTTAATTTTAAACCATATTCGACATTTTTAAAGATTGTAAGATGAGGCCATAAAGCATAATTCTGAAAAATCATCGCTGTGTTTCTGTTTTGTGGAGGAAGAACTGTAATATCCTTATCACCAAGAAACACATTACCTTCAAAAGGTTCTACAAAACCAGCAAGAGCTCTTAAAACAGTAGTTTTACCACAACCGGAAGGCCCTAGAAGAGTTGTTATAGTTCCATGAGGTATTTCCAAATCAAATCCTTCAACTACAACAAAATCATCATATGCACAACCAATATTTTGATATTTAACTGAAACCATTGTTCTCAACTTTATAGGCTTATGATTTGTTTATAATCTTAAATATAAAAATTTTTGCTGTGATTAAGATTTTTGTAAAAATAGTAGAATTTTCATTAAATTGATAGAGTAAAAAATAAAAAGGAATGGGTTTTATCAAGCGTAGAGTAAAAGGTGTTAATATGACAAAAAGACATCCTACAAAATTTTTGAAAGAAGAATATAAACAAATACAGAAGGAAGGTAGAGAGTGGGTACACAGAAAATTAGAAACTCCCTCTGAAACCAAAGTAAAGGTAGATGGGCAAGATCTACTAATGCTATGTTCAAACAATTATCTAAATTTAGCGAATCATCCTCATTTAAAGAAAAAGGCAATAGAAGCAGTAGAAAAATATGGGGCAGGTTCAGGATCAGTTCGTGCAATAGCAGGAAATATGGCAATTCATGAAGAATGGGAACAAAAACATGCTGATTTTAAGGAACAAGAAGCATCTATTGTTTGGATGAGTGGTTTTATTGCTAATGAAGGAGCAATTCCTCCTCTAGTTAGAAGAGACGATTTTATCATTTCTGATCAACTAAATCATGGTTCAATTATTGATGGAATTCGACTAACAAAAACTGTTAGAACAATCTATGATCACATTGACATGGGGAGTCTTGAAGATAGATTAAAAGAAGCAGATGCTGCTGATCCAAATGGAGAGAAAAGAATTCTTGTTATCACAGATGGTGTTTTCAGCAT
>JAEOTG010000063.1 GCA_016839985.1 Candidatus Heimdallarchaeota archaeon
TATAAACCATATAATTAAATTTTATTCTTCATCAATTATCTTTCGAAGTTTAGAAACAGTTTGCCAGATTTCTGTAAAGGTATTATATAGAGCACAAGGAGTAATTCTGATAACATTAGGAGGACGGAAATCGTGAATAACATTTTCTTCTAATAGTTTTTCGTGGATTCGTTGTGCATCTTCATGTTCAAGAGCTATGTGTCCACCTCTCTGATTTGGCATTCGAGGAGTACCTAATGTGAAATTATAAGGTTCTTCTGCAAGTAAATTATCAAATAAATAGATTAGATAAGCAGTCATTTTCATGGACTTATGTCTAATGTTTTCTATTCCTGCTCTTAAAATAACATTTAAAGCTCCCTCCAGGGTTGCAGATCCTATAATTGCAGGTGAAGAAATTTGCCAACCTCCTGCACTTTTAGCTTGTTCAAAATGTAAGTTCATTTCAAACTGTTTTTCTTTAACATAACCAAACCAACCTGTAAGTGCGGATTCTTTATCAAAGTGTTTCTCATTAACATAAAGAAAAGCACTAGCTCCAGGACCTGCATTCAGATATTTATAACTGCACCAAAAAGCGAAATCTACATTCCATTCATCGAATTTATGAGGAACAACTCCTACTGAATGACTACAATCCCAACCAATTAAAACTCCCTTATTGTGAGCATTCTTTGTAATCCCTTCAATATCTAAGAGTTGACCACTTCTAAACAAAACAGAAGGTAGGATGACTAGTGCTACATCTTTAGTAATTGCTCTCTTTATTCTTGCTTCATCTAAAGTTCTACCATCTTCACTTTTAACAAGTTTCAAATGCTTCTTTGGATCCAATCCTTTTAATTTTACTTGACTCTGCAAAGCATAAATATCTGTAGGAAAATTCAATTCATCTGCAAGAATCTTATTTCTTTCTTCAGTAGGTTGGTAGAAAGTGCTAACTAGGGAATGAAGATTGATTGTAGTTGTACCTGTTGCTACCACTTCTTCAGGTTTAGCCCCAATTATGGGAGCAATCTTTTTCCCCAAATTTTCTGCTTGAAAAAACCAAGGATTCTCTTCATTTAACCATCCTTGTACCCCTAGATTCTTCCATTCATCTAACACTCTAAGTACTGTTGTAGCAGCTTCTTTTGAAAGCAATCCTAAAGAATTGCCATTGAGATAAATTGAATCTCTTGGAATAAAGAAGTGTTCTCTTAAGTGATTTAGTGGATCATCAGCATCTAATTTCTTAGCATGATCTATACTAAATTCATAGGAATCGCTCATATGCATCATAATTACTAGAACTTATTAATAAATATTTTATGGAATAGTTGAATTCAATTAGAGGACACTTTTAAGATACTCCCAAGTATATCCTGCTTCCTTTTCTACAATCTCTTCTGGACTACCTGTAGCTACTAAATATCCCCCTTTCTTTCCTCCCTCAGGACCTAAATCAATTAGTGTATCTGCAATTTTCACCAAGTCCATGTTATGATCAATAAAAACAATTGTATTCCCTTCATTAGCTAACTTTTGCAGAATAATTATCAGCTTCTCAATATCATAATAGTGGAGTCCTTGAGATGGTTCATCAATCAAATAGATATTTTTTCCTAATCCTTTCTTAGCAAGTTCTCTAGTGATTTTCAATCTTTCTGCTTCTCCACCAGAAATTGTTGTTGTAGGTTGTCCCATTCTTAAGTAACCTAAACCTACATCATTTGCTATCTTAAGTGGAAAATAGATTTTCTCTATATCTTTAAATAACTCACAAGCTTCAGAAATCGTCAAGTCAAGAATATCAGATATTGTCTTTTGTTTATATCTAGGAGCTAATACTTTCTTTTTGTATTTTTTCCCTTTACAAGCAGGACACATTAGCCATACATCAGAGAGGAAAAGTAGTTCTATACGTTTCATCCCTAAACCATGACATTCATGACATTGGCCTTTATAGGTGTTATAACTGAAATGTCCTGAATCAAATCCATTAGCTCTTGATTCTGGAAGTTTAGAAAAGAATTTTCTAACCTCATCAAAAACACCAAGATAAGTGGCTGGATTAGAACGTCTAGATTTACTAAGAGTTGATTGATCTACCACAATTACTTTAGAAAGCTCATCATAACCTGAAATAGTTTTATGTTTTCCAACTTCTATTTTTTTTCGTAAAAGAGCTCTTTCAAGTCCTTTTTGTAAAATATCAATTACTAATGAAGATTTCCCAGCACCTGAAACACCAGTTACAGCCGTTATTGTTCCTAAACCAAATTTGACATCTAAGTCTTTAAGATTATTTTCAGCTGCTCCTTTTACAAGAATGTGATTTTCAGCTTCTCTTCTGATTTCTGGAGTTAATATTCTGTGTTCCTTGGAAAGATATTTTGCTGTTAGAGAATCCTTTCTTTCTAAAATTTCAGAAGTAGGACCTTCTGCAATTATCTCTCCCCCTTGATCTCCTCCCATCGGGCCAAGTTCTACCATGTATTGAGATTCTTTGATTATTGCTTCGTCATGTTCTACAACTATAACATGATTTCCATTATCTCTTAGCTTCTTGAGAGTGTTTAATAATCTGTTAATATCCTTTGGATGAAGTCCTATCGTTGGCTCATCAAGCAAATAAGTTACACCAACTAATCCTGAACCACCTTGAGATGCTAAGCGTATTCTTTGAGCTTCACCATTTGATAATGTACTTGATCTTCTGTTTAATGTTAGATAACTCAATCCAACATCAACTAGATATTGAGCTCTTTTCTTTAGCTCTAAAATTATCCTTTCTGAAATTTTCTTGTCTCTTTTTGTTAATTTTATTTTTTCAAGGAATTCCTGAAATTCATCTACTGCTGAAGTTGCTAAATCATTGATAGATTTTTCGCTAACCGTAATGGCAAGTATTTCTGGTTTCAGCTTTTTCCCATTACAATCAGGACATTTGTATTCAGTATAGTACTTGTTGTATCTTTCTTTATATTCTGTGGAGTAACGTGATTCTGAAGGTTCTGCTAACCATTTTTCCCATCTTGGAATTAATCCTTCCCACTCAGCTGTTTTTGTGAACTCAGAAGATGCTCTTTCTCTTTCTCTCCGATATTTGATTTTGACTATTTCTCCTTTTGATCCATAAAATAATGCATCTAATTGTTGAGGTGTTAGATCTTTCATTGGTGTTTCTAAAGTAAAACTATAATGATCTGCTATGGACTGAAGGAAACTTCTTCTCCATGAATTTGGTTTAACTAGTCTTTGGTATGTGTAAGGACCTATCGCTCCTTCTAAAATTGTTTTATCCCAATTAGTTACTATTTTACGAACGTCAAGTTTTCTTATTGAACCTAAGCCTGTACATGATGAACATGAACCTGAATAATGATTAAAGCTGAATAAACGCGGATGCATTTCTTCTGGTGCTTCATAATCATGATCTATACACTCAGGATAGATAGAATATGTCTTCTTCTCACCGTTATAATAAACCTCTACTCTCCCTTTGCCTAATTTTACAGCTGCTTCTATAGCTTCTGCTAATCTAGATAGATCTTTCTCCTTGATATTAATTCTATCAGCGACAACTGAAAATAAAGATGTTTTCTTCTTCTTGATTACATCATCTATGTGATATTCTTTATTCTCGATAATGACTCTAGAATAACCTTGTTTTACTAGTTCTTTTATTGTTTTTTGAATATCTATCTCTTCTCCATTTGTAAGAGAAGATGCAATAATAACGGATTTCTTTAAGGAATCCTTTTCGATTAACTTACTTAGCTCATCTACTGTTCTAGCCTTTAAAACAATTTTACATACTGGACAATGAGGTATTCCAATTTTAGCGAATAATAATCTAAGATAATCATAAATTTCTGTAGTTGTTGCAACAGTTGATCTCGGATTTTTAGATATTGAATGCTGATGTATAGCTATAGAAGGTGTGAGTCCTATAATATCTTCAACATCAGCTCTTTCAGCCTTAACTAAGAACTGACGGGCATAGCTAGACAAACTTTCTATGAAACGTCTTTGTCCCTCAGCAAAAAGAGTATCAATTGCTAAGGAACTTTTACCAGAACCACTAGGTCCTGTAATAACCACAAGTTTCTCTTTTGGTATATCAAGATTAATGCTTTTCAGATTGTTTTTCGATGCTCCCCTAACATGAAGATAATGTGAGGGATCTAAATCTTCATCTAAAACAGTTTTTTTTGTTTCCCATTCCTCTTCATAACCTTCGAGTAAAACTTTTTTCAAAGCTTGACCTGTAAAAGATTTCTCACATTCCATTATCTTTTCAGGAGTACCTTCAGAAACTAAATATCCTCCATTGTCTTCTCCTCCATCTGGACCAAGATCAATTACATAATCAGCTGTTTTGATTACATCCAGATTATGTTCAATGATAACAATCGTATTTCCCATATCAACTAGCTTTTGCAGAACAGTTAGCAATTTCTTAATGTCCTCAAATGACAAACCTGTTGTAGGTTCATCGAGCAAATACATTGTCTGACCCGTGGATCTTTTTGCTAGTTCTCTAGAAAGTTTGATTCGTTGAGCTTCACCACCTGATAGTGTTGTAGATGGTTGTCCTAATTTGATATAATCTAATCCTACATCTGATAATGTCTGTAGAATCCCTAGAATCTTTGGTTGATTCTCAAACACTTTCATCGCTTTGTTAACAGTCATATCTAGTATATCTGCTATGGATTTTTCTGCAAATTTAATTTTAAGTGTCTCATCATCGTATCTCCTTCCTTTACATATTTCACATTCAACTTCTACATCAGGTAGTAGAGACATTTCTATAGTGTTATAACCATGACCTTTGCAAGCTTCGCATCTGCCAATTTTTGTATTGAAACTGAATCTTGTCTTTGTATACCCTCTCACTTTAGCAGTTGGCATTTTAGCAAAAAGATCTCTGATATGGTCCAAAACTTTTGTATATGTTGCAGGATTTGATCTTGGATTTCTGCCAATTGGTGATTGATTAATCACTACTGCTTTGTCTATATTTTCTATCCCTTCTAGTTTTTTATATTTACCTACTTTTTGTGTACCATTGTGTAACTTATTTACTAAAATCTGGTACAATGTATCTGTTACTAAAGATGATTTTCCTGATCCTGAAACACCAGTAATACTAATGAAATTGCCAATTGGGAACTTTACATCTATGTTCTTTAAATTATTGTGTTGTGCACCTTTCAACACTATGAATGCACCACTTTTTCTTCTCTCTGTAGGTATTGGGATTTCATCTAAACCAAGTAGATATCTCGCTGTTATGGATCCTTTAGCATCAGCTTTAGTAATATTATTTGGGTCCATTGAGAATAGAACTTCTCCCCCTTCATCTCCAGCTTTAGGGCCTAAGTCAATTAGCATATCTGAACTTCTTAGAGTATCTTCATCATGTTCAACAACTACTACTGTATTCCCTCCATCTCTCAAGGTTGTTAAAGAATTCAATAGCTTATGATTGTCTCTATTTGCAAGGCCTATACTTGGCTCATCTAGTAAGTAAGTAACTCCTTGTAACTTAGAACCAATCTGAGTTGCTAATCTGGTTCTTTGACCTTCACCTCCACTTAGTTCATTAGCAGCTCTATCTAACGTTACATAATGCAAACCTACTTCAATCATGAAAGAAAGACGATTTCTTATTTCCTTTAGCAAGGGTCCAGCTATCTTATTCTCATCTTTTGTTATTTTTACTTTTTCAAAAAAGTTTAGACATTTATCGATAGGAAGCTGATTTAATTCAGAGATGTTTTTTCTTTTAAATAAAACTGAAAGACTTTCTGTTTTTAATCTCGCTCCTTTACAAGAAGGACATTGTGCAAGTTCCATAAATCTCTCTATGTCTTCTTTTCTTCTTGGAGATTCTATTCTATAATATCCATTCATCGTTGCTGGAATAAGTCCATTCCATGTTGTGATGTATTCACCTTTTCCTTTCCAAGTTGTTTCTTCACTTCCCCATTCCCATTTAAGTTTATATTCCCTTGAACCTGAACCATAAAGTAAAACATTATACTGTTCTTCAGTTAAATCTTTTATTGGTGTGTTAAGGTCAAAACCATGCTCTTGAGCGATTTTTTCTATTCCTTTCATCCCCACTCCACTATATGTTATGTATTTTTTATTGGATGTAGTTGTTGCAACAGCACCTTCTGCTACAGAAAGTTCTTTGTTTATGAATTTCTCAGGAACAATCTGAGGAACTCTTCCTAATCCTTTACATTGTCTACATGCTCCTACTGCTGTATTGTATGAAAAATCTCTTGGATGAAACTCATTAACTGACAAACCACATTGAGGACATACTAATTTTGTAGAAAATTTTCGTTCTTTTTTCTCACCTATTATTCTTAGCTTGCCATTCGTTAATTCTAATGCTAAGGTTATGCTATCTCTTATACTAGGTTCATTTCTACGCTCACATTTATTTCTATCAACTATAATTTCAATATCGTGAGCAACATATCTCTCTAATTTTACTTCTTCATCATCAAGATTTACTTCTTTACCATCAATTATTAATCTAATATATCCTTCTTCTTTCCATAGAGCTAATTCTTTCCTATACTCCCCTTTTCTCTTTTCAAAAATAGGTGCTACTATTTTGATTCTTTCTCCTTCAAAAGAAGCAAAAAGCTGTTCAATAATTTGATCTGAAGGTTGAGCTTCTATTTTTACTTTACATCCAGGACAGTGTGGTATCCCCACACGTGCAAAAAGTACTCGCATATAATCGTATATCTCTGTAAGTGTTCCAACAGTACTCCTTGGATTTCTAGAAATAGTTTTTTGATCAATGGATATAGTAGGTCGCAGACCATCAATGTGTTCAACATCTGGTCTATCGAAATTACCAATAAATTGTCTTGCATAGGCAGAGAGAGTTTCCATGTAACGTCTTTGTGCTTCCATGTAGATAGTATTGAAAGCCAATGAGCTTTTTCCTGATCCACTTATTCCTGAAATAGCAACAAATTTGTCGTGTGGAATCTCGACTGAGATGTTCTTGAGATTGTTCTCTTGAGCACCTATAACCTCAATCGAATTCTTACCCAATGTATCCACCTAAACCTATCTAAATATCTACTCTAGAGCATAAGATATCAGTATATAAAGAAGAGGATTTTTCATTTTTTAGTACGTTTTTTAGATTGTATATTATGCTGTTTGTACATACTCTAGCAGTTTAGCAAATGATAATCGCCACTGTTCATCGAACCATTTTCTGGCTTCTTCCCATTCAGGAGAATCTCTCCATCCTGTGTGTAATAAATGAATTTCAGTAACTCCATCAATAGGTATAAAGAATACTGTTACATTTGTTAATGGTTTTGCATTATTCATAAAGTGTTTATACATTTTTGGTCCTTTCCATTCGAAATTGAGAAATTTATCGTGTTGGAATACTAATATTTTACATCCTATTGTGCTATCATTTTCTTTATCCTCTGGAACCCAGAAAAGCTCATATTTCCCACCTACTATAGGTTCAACATCTGCTTCTTTGGTTAGCCATTGCTCAAGATGTTTGTTAACTGTAAAAAATTCAAATGCATCATGTGGTAAGCATTCAAGAATGATAGAATGATAGATTATTTTGTCCATTTATATCATCACCATACTACATTTTTTCATGATTTTTTTGCTATTTAAAGGAGAGGATTCATCAATTTTATTTTAGTTTCTAGTTTTTTTTGCAATAATCCAGTAATGTTCTTCCTCTCCTCTTTCTAGTAACTCATCATAGATTATTTCAAAACCTGCTTGTTGAACTAATTGAAGCGTTTTTTCTGAACTATAGTTACTCCAAAAAATCTCAGCACCTAAATAATTATCAGATCCTTCCCATTCCTTATGTCCAATACAGAAAAGCAAAATTCCCCCTTTTTTTAACATTCGATGAAAATTGCGAAATAGTTTTTCGTGTTTATCTCTTGATATATGGAAAATTGCATATAAAGAAACAATACCTTCTAAAGAATCATCTGCGAATGTAAGTTTAGTCATATCTGCTTCGATAAACTCAGCTTCTGGAACACTCTTTTTAGCAAGTTCTAACATATTCCTTGAAATATCTATTCCTATTACCGAGTAACCTTTTTCAATTAAGAATCTAGCTGCAGGTCCTGCTCCACAACCAACGTCAAGGATTTTTCCTTTGTTTGGAAGAAGATTAACGAAATATTCAAGCTCCTTTTCATTATTATATATGTGTCTCTGCTCATTATATTTCGAAGCTATCTTGTCATAACCTTCTTTGTTAATAGAATCTTTCTCCATTATTTAACTTACGAATTTGTTAATATAAAAAGCTAATTTTGTAAATCCTTAAGAAATATAAACTTACAATTTAATTCTTCTTATAAATTCATTTGTGTGAAATATGACAGAAATAAGAAAAATTCACAAAGTTAGACAGAGCAGATCTACTATGGAAGGAGCTGGAGTAAAATTAAAAAGAGCTTTTGGTGAAGATCATCCTAAATTAGATCCTTTTCTTTTACTTGATGATTTTGGTTCTGATAATCCAGATGATTATATGGCAGGTTTTCCCTTCCATCCTCATAGAGGGATAGAGACAATTACCTATGTTTTGGAGGGTGAAGTCCAACATAAAGATAGTATGGGTAATGAAGGTATAATAAGTTCAGGAGATGTACAATGGATGACCGCAGGGAATGGAATAATACATGAAGAAATGCCAATTAGATCTGAAGGTCTTATGTGGGGATTTCAATTATGGGCTAACTTACCTGCTAAAAATAAAATGATGAATCCTAGATATAGAGATGTTAAAAAAGAAGATATTCCTGAGGTTGAAGTAGATGGAGCTAAAGTCAAGATTATCTGTGGAGAAGTAAATGGGATAAAAGGACCAGTTCAAGATATTGTAACTGATCCAGAGTATCTAGATGTAACAATCAATCCTAACTCTGAATTTGTTCATTCAATTAAGAAAGGTCATAATGTTTTTGCTTATGTGATTCAAGGTGAAGGTTACTTTGATGAAGAAAAAGAAATTTTACTTAACAAAGAAAACCTAATCATCTATGAAGATGGAGAAGAGGTGAAAATCTCTACAGCTGATTCTTCTGTTCGTTTCCTTCTTATTTCAGGGAAACCTATCAAGGAACCAGTTGCATGGTATGGCCCAATTGTAATGAACACTAAAGAAGAGATTAGACTAGCTTTTGAGGAATATCGAGAAGGAACTTTCGTTAAATATACAGGTTAATTCCAATATTTTATTCTGGATTTTTTATTTAAATAAACAAAAATTAAAGGTTTTTAAATAAGCTATAATGCAAGTGTGTTATGAATACGACAGTAACAACTGAGTACAAGGTCTACTCTTATCGTTGGATTGTTCTTGTTTTATTCGGTCTAGTGACTTTAATCAACCAAATTATATGGATCACGTTTGCGGCTATAGCGGAACCTGCTACTCACTGGTACGGAACAACTACTAATGGAATTTTCATGTTGTCAATGGTATTTATGATTGCTTATGTCCCAATGAATATTCCAGCTGCTAAATTAATTGATAAACTTGGTCTGAAATGGGGAACAGGAATAGGTGTTATTCTAACAGCTGTTTTTGGTATCTTGAGAGCTGTATGGCCGTCGTATACCTTAGTTTTAATCTTTCAGATTGGGTGTGCTATTGGACAACCTTTCTTGCTGAACTCATTTACTAAAGTTTCATCAAACTGGTTCGCTAAGGAAGAAAAAGCATTAGCAACAAGTCTGGGAACAATGTTTGTTTTACTCGGTGCTTTATTAGGTATGTTAATTACACCATTTCTACTTACAACACCATCAGGTGAAACAGAAGCTATTAATCCTACCCTAGCATTATACATCTATGGTGGAATAGCTGTTACATTAAGCATTGCTTATTTTCTATTTGTTAAGGATAAACCTGAAACACCTGCTAATGCTTACAGCGATGAAGCAAAAGTTTTCGAAACCAAAGGAACATTGGATCTTTTCAAGAAAAGAGATTTCAATATCTTATTAGTTTTATTCTTATTCGGTGCTGGTACTTTCAACGCTATATCCACAGGTCTTGAAGATTTGTATAAATCGATAGTTAATCCTGATCTTTTGGGGATTTTAGGTGGAATAATGATAGTTGGAGGAATTGCAGGAGCAATCATTCTTTCAACGCTTTCGGACAAAATCAGAAAACGGAAAGTCTTTCTCATCGTTAACGCAATATCAGGAGCAGTTTTATCGCTGTTATTTTACTTAGTTGAACGGTTCTTATCAGGTACTTTCCAATATGTGGCACATTGTATAATTGGATTCTTCTTCGGCTTTCTACTAATTGCAGCATTGCCTGTAGGTTTAACTTTTGCTGCTGAGATAACTCACCCTATACCAGAAGAAACCTCAAATGGTTGGTTAATGTGGATAGGACAAATAGGTGGAATTCTTCTTATTCTAGGTATATTCTACATTCCGAAATCACAAACAACGATTAATTTCATAATCTATGCTGTAATTCTTGCAATCGCTGCTATATTTGCTTTCCGAATGAAAGATTTAGATGCTTATGAATTAAAATCATAATCATTATGCTTTCTTTTTTTATTTTTTTCAATAAATTAATTTACTTGGAAACCTTTTGTTATATGTGATAGTTGAAAAAAGAGAGTTTCGTAATGAATATCGTATCTTTGACAGTAGACTCTTAGCAGGACAGCTTTTGAAGGATTTTATAGATGAAAGCATGGATTTAATCCTTGCAATTCCTAATGGTGGGGTACCTGTTGCTCAACCTCTTGTGGAATATCTTAAACCTCAAGAATTCAATTTACTTTTAATAAGGAAAGTTCATGTCCCTTGGACTCAAGAAGCTGGAATGGGTGCTATTACTCCTGATGGTAACGTTTTCTTCAATCAACAGCTTATTCGATCATACAATATCGAAGAAAAAGCTATTGAAAGAAAAGTAAAAGATGCTTTAACTGCAATTGAAGAGAGAAAAAAAGAATATGATTTAGAAGATTATGAAGTAAAAAATAAATCAGTTCTTCTAACTGATGACGGAATAGCTTCAGGTTTCTCTATGATTGCTGGAGCGTCATGGTTGAAAGAGAAAGGAGCTAAAAATGTTACAATCGCAGTACCAACTGCTCCATTAAACTCATTAAGTAAAATAGAAGAATTAGTAGACAAAATCATTTGTTTAAATGTACGAACTAGATATCCTTTTGCTGTAGCTGATGCATATAAAAACTGGTATGATGTTCCCTCTCATGAAGTTAAACAGATACTAAAAAGAATTAGAAATTTCTTTTCTTAGAAATTCTACTAATCACTAGTGTAATAACAAAAATAGCAGGAAAAACCATTAGGAGCTGAAATCCTGATGTTTTTGTTGTGGGAGGTTTTTTGGAAATAATAAGTTCCACAGTTTTTATTGTTTGGTGATTACTCTCATCTTCTAAAATAATTGTAATGTTATAATTGCCGGCATCAAGGATACCTAAATTAGTATTCAAGTTTGTTGGTTGCCAATACTTCTCAAAAATAAATTCCTTGCTTTCCACAATGACACCTTCAAAATAGAATGTATAATTTCCACTCATCGAATATTTATTTCTAAAGTTATACCATGCTTGGAAATCTATTATTGCATCTTCTCCTGATTTAGACCAATAAGTATCATTAATGGCAATTATTGGAGAGAATCGAATTCTATCCATTATATAAACTCCATGAGAAATCTCTCCATCTCTAGGAAAATTCATTTCCCAAACAATATTTCCCAGAGCATCAACTTCCACTAATCTTGCACCTATAGTAGTACTTCCATCATGACCATGTGTTCCAAATGCTCCAAGTCTGTTACCATTAGGTAAAACATCCGCGTCGCCCCACCAAGCTGAAAAATAATCTTTAGGAGATTCCCATTTCCAAGTAATTTGAGCTTCCATTGTGTTTTCGTTAACTGTAATCTCTATTATTCGGGAATGAAAATTTAAAGCATTAGTTTGATTGTGAGAATCGTTGTCAAAATATATGAAAGTATTTTCATTTATCTTCTCTAAAGCATGTCCGTGA
>JAEOTG010000064.1 GCA_016839985.1 Candidatus Heimdallarchaeota archaeon
CGCCGCTTACCGCGCCCTTCATCGGCTCCCTAGCCAAGTCATCCACTACATGGCGTATGCATAGTGTAGGTTAATTTAGGAATCAGTTTTCGCCTTCTTGGAGAGTTCTTGTCAGCTAACTGAATTTGATTCAGTGGATTGATTATCCTGGAGGAGATGACTTGCACAGTATTGCGCAAGAAGAGGTTTTACCTCATTTATTTATAATTGTTATGTTTCTTAACTTAACTTTTCAGCAAATAATTTTGCTGCTTCTTTACCGGTTAGGGTAAAGTATAACAGATTAGCAAATATTCAATTTAATATTCGCATTATGAACAAAATTACTCATAGATAAAAAGATATTGTTTGATGATTCTTCAATAGTTAAAAAAGTAAAAAAACAAAATATTAAAATTTTGAAAAAAAAAGGAAAAATTTTTAGGAATATAAGTTATAATTAATTAACCAAATGAAGATAGAAAACCTCTCACAATTAATCAAACTTGCAAAAGAGTCAAGCATGAAAGCCTATGTGCCATACAGCGAGTTTAGAGTCGGGGTTGCATTACTGATGAATAGCGGAAAAATCCATACTGGTTGTAATGTAGAATTTGCAGATTATTTAGCTCTTCATGCGGAGATAAATGCGATTGGAACAGCAATAAATGGTGGTGAAACTGATATAATTGCTGTAGTTGTATACTCCTATAGTAGCCCACCAGCTTTGCCATGTGGGTCCTGCAGACAAAAATTATACGAATTTTCACTACTAAATAAACACGATATTTCTATAATAGCTATAAATGATAAAGATGAAAAAATTGAAATGGTTCTAAGTGAACTATTGCCAGGAGGAGAGATTAAAGTTGTAAAAAAATAGATCGCTGATTTTTATATAATTTCGTACAACATACATGAACTGCACAACCAGAATTTCTTGATTTCTTTAAGATCGAAATCATCTGGTAAATAATCCTCTTTTTTAATCATTGTCGAGCCACATCTAGTACATTTCTTAAGTTCTTCCTCATCCATAACTCTGTCAGAAAAACTTTAGTTTTGATAAATTAATATTTTTCTTAAAAGGTAAAAGAAGATAGTTTTTATAGTTTTTGTTTTTTAAGCCTATTTCTTGAATATTCTGGTGTTTTGGACTTTTTTGTCATTCTTTTTCATCTTGGGTTTAAGTATTTACCTTTCACAATAATATCACAGTTCAAGAGTGATGCAAAATGAAATACAAACACGATCCTGACCCTGGCGATGAGGAAGTCTGGCCCCCTTATTGGTGTCCATCATAATTAATGGGGAATCCTCTTTTCCTTTTTTTTAATATGTTTGTTTTTTGCTTGATTTTAATTTTCTAGAATTCTCATGACCATTTCTTTCTGTTGATCACTAAAAACATCCATAAAAGCTGTTTGTTTAAATCTATCTTTAGAACTTTTAAATGTTTTAGAGGAAGTTATTAATCTGATATATAATTTAATTTCTTCAGACATTTTCTTGAAGTTATTATTTCTACAAAGTTCTTCCAATTCATTTAGTTTTCTTGGAATATTAACATCTTTTGGATTTATTAGATATTGTTCAATAAGAATTAAGAATTCAATCCATATCTTCAGAATAGGAGTCTTTGCAGAATTTTTCTTTGTTTTTAATCTTTTCACAATTTTGTAGAATTCATTATAATTACCTTTTGACAAATGAATTTTTCCTAACAAAACATCGGCAAATAATGGGGTATATGTATAATCTTTGATTAAAGTAATTGTGTCTGTGGTTTTTTTATCGGTTGCATAAGGAGTGTGAGTCAAAAGTAGTTGGTGAAGAGATAGATAAATTTCATGTTTAGATTGGCTTTTTCCATTTTTAAGTAACTCTTCTTTTTGTACCTCATCCATTGATACATCTAAAAGAAAATTCTCGGAAACTTTGGTTTCCATAATTAGTGATTTGGTGTATTCGTATACATGCTTTAATTTATCATTTCTTAAACTTGCAATATCTATATCTAATTGAACATATATGAATAAAAGAGTGTAATATGTACTGAAATACACAACCTTTACTAGCTTCTCTAGAGAATCCTTCTTTACGAGATCATGTTCAATGAAACTAATTAGTTCAACAAGAAGATTATAAGCTTCTTCAAAATTCCCTTTGTATGCATAACACCTACTCAGAATTCTCAAAATATCGGTATAGTCATAAATATTGTCTAGTTGAAATTTCTTAGTTTTCATTTTATCATATGCTTTAGACATAAAAGCTATTGCAGTGTCTATTTCATCTCTAATTGTGGAAAATTTTCCTAGATTTGTAAACAACATGACATAATGAGAATCAAGAATTTTTTCTGGTATTTTCTCATTTGAAAAAATCCAGCGTATTAGCTTTTCATATTTATCATCTAGATTAGAAAAAGTATAAAATCTTAATAAATGAGCAATTGTTCTAATCATTCCTAAAGTGTTATAACTTCTATGATAATATGAAAGACACTTCTCCATTTTTTGAATGACTTTAGAGTAATTTTGATTCTTGAAAGAAGAAAAAAGTGTATGGGAAAATAATACAGTATAGTAAGTATCAGGATATATTTCTTCACTTGATTTCAGAAACTTAAGAGCTTTCGACATTAACATAATTGATTTCTCATTTTTACCCCTAAACTGATGAAATAGTGATTCAGATGCAAGAACAATAGCCTTCTGTTCTATATCGTTACTTTTTCTTGAAATTTCCCTCATTGATTCAATTAATTTTTCAGTTAGTTTCATTGTTGGAGTAAAATAATAGATCTGACGAAAATACAACCAATAAAGAGAAAATAAGGACTTTTCTTCACCAATTTTCTTAGCTTTGTCTATCAGAGGTTGAAATAATTTTACCAGATCTTTGGACTTTTCGTTTGTACAGACTATCTTTAAATCAGATAAATAATTTTGTAACTCTTTTTGGGTATTAATCTGATCTTTTGTTTCAAATAGTTTCTGTTTTTTTCTATTAAATTCCTCAATATCTAGCATACTTTTTCCCCAATAAAACCTTTCCTCTGATTTCAAATATAATGAATGAATATTTAATATTAAATTGAGAAAAGAGTATAAAATATCTTCGTTTAAGTTTTTAAGAAGAAAAAAAAGTAGAGGTCAGAGAAAGTCAAGAGTGATTAGTAAAAACCTATTCATTGCCAACCTCTATCATCCATTTTATTAATTAAAAAATAATCTAAAATCCTCAAAGAAAAAAAATGACAATAAACTAATTCTTTTGAATTTTAACCATAAATCTAGTCCGACATAAACTCTGAAATAGAACTCAAAAAAAAAGAGCAAAGTATATATATTAAACTCAATCTAAGTATATTGCCACGTGATTTCAATTCGAAATCGGTGGATGTAAGCCATGTCTTCATAGGCAGGATGGGGGCTACCCCATTCATGCCTTCTTCTTATCTACCTTTCACTGAACCACTTTGTGGCAAAAAACTCTTAAATCATAACCAATAAAAGAGAAAAGGTATTTGTCAAATTAGCAACCTTGCTATAGAGCTAGCTGTCGACAATAAGCCGACGAACGATAACTTAAAAAAGCATGTGAAAACTTACAAAGATGCTGTTTGAAATGAGTAATCACCTCCAAGGAAAACAAGAACTCCGAGAAATTACAGAAACTTCAGAAGACTAAG
>JAEOTG010000065.1 GCA_016839985.1 Candidatus Heimdallarchaeota archaeon
GTTAAATAATGGTTCAATAGAAGGAAATAGAATTTTAGAGAATGAGACAGTTGAAATAATGTTAAGTGACAACTTTGTAACACATAGTGAACTACCTGGTGTTGGTTTAGGAGTTTATGAAATGGATTTTAATAATCAACATATAATTGGTCATAGTGGTGACACTATCTTTTTTCATAGTAGAATGATGATGTTTCCTGAAAAGGATTTGGGTGTCTTTATTTCATATAATTCTGAACTAGGTGGATATGCAATACAGTATTTCTTTAATGAATTTATGGATAGATATTTTCCGTTTAATGGAATAGAAATCACTCCTCTTAAAGGTTATAAAAATAGAATTAACAAATATACAGGATTATACATCTCTACAAGACGAGCTTATTCAGATAAGCCAGAAATTAGAGAAAATGAGTGGATGGATAATAGCATTGATATAAGAGCTAAGAAAGGGAAATTAAGGATAACTTTCTTTCCAGATTTAGAATTTATTGAAGTCTCTCCTTTCTATTTCCGAGAAGCATCTGGACAATATGACTTGGAAATAGCTTTTATCACAGATAACAAAGGAAGAGTTTCACATATATATTTTAATTTTATAATGGCTGCATATGCAATGGAAAAAGCTCATCCTGTTTATTTTAACACAGAAACACAAGCAGGAATATTACTTAGCATCGAATTGATATTTATAGTTTCTTTGATTTATTGGGGTATAAGAAATTGTATAAATCTATTAAAGAAAAAGGAAAGAAAGAAAGAATTACTCCCTAAATTAGCTCATTTTTGGGTACTCGGTAATTTGATTTTTTCTGCAATTACTTTTATTGTTGTCGCTTTGAGAGCTAATTATAACATTTTTCTCGCAACAGAAACATTTCTAGAATTTGGCAGTTTTATTATTATACCAATTTTATATCTTGTTTTCACAATCGTTCAAATTTCCTTAACGTATGCAATTTGGTCTGGAAGATTTACCAAGGAACATAAACCCTATTGGAAACTTGGAGATAGAATACATTACTCTATACTAACTATATTGTCAGTTATAATTGTTGGATTTTTTACTTTATGGCATTTTTATGGTGTTTAAAATGCAAAAAGAAATTCATTTAACAAAATTTTTATTCATCTCATTTATTAATAACATTGTTCTTCAATATGATAATTGGATTTGGAAAAGATATGAGGAAAAATAAATCAAAGATTATTTTTAGTTTTGTTTCAATAGTTGTTATTATTTCATTGTTTACTAACTTATCATATGCGAATAATAATCAAGAAAGTATAGGTCTATCAAATACTCAAATCCCTATGAATGATTCTCCAACAATTAAGAAAATGAAAGATTTAGGTATGGACTTCCCTGAAATAATTTATCTTCTAGAGAAACACCAATAGTTCTTCTTTTCTTTTTATTATGATAGGTATATTAATGCGTAAGATTTCATAAATTACAAAGTGGGCATTGGAATGAGGAAAAAATATTTATCATTTGGATTGTTTCTCTTATTTTTCACATCAGGTTTTTTACTTTCAAGCATGAAAACAGATACAAACTCAGTTATACCTTCTGAGTTTAGTAAGTTAAATTTCTTAACACAACAAGATAGTTTACAACAAACAAGTCAAGGTTTGGTTTCTCCTAGTGAATTAGAAGGATTTCTTGATAGTTATGTAGTAGATCAACTTAATAGATATAACATTGTAGGTATGACAATTTCAGTTGTAAAGGATGGAGAGCTATATTTCGCAAAAGGATATGGGTATAAAGATTCCTCACAAATAACACCAGTAGATGCTAATAAAACACTCTTTAGAATAGGTTCAATATCTAAAACATTCACTGCAATAGCTGTTTTACAGCTAGTAGAAAATGGAATACTAGATTTGGATACAGATGTAAATACTTACTTGACTAGTTTTAAGATTCCTGAAACATATGAAGAACCTATTACTCTGAGACATCTTCTAACACATACAGCTGGTTTTGAAGAAGGTGCTTTTAGTACAATGTTTCTTTCTCCAAGTTATGTTGAACCTATGGAAGACCTTCTTTCAGATTTTATTCCAGATAGAGTTCACTCACCTGGAACAATAACTAGTTATTCCAATTATGGTTTTGCTTTAGCTGGATATATCGTTCAGGAAATGTCTGGTGTAAACTTCGAACAATACATAGAGGATGAGATTCTTGTCCCTTTAGGGATGAATCGTACAACATTCAAGCAGCCCCTCCCACAATATTTACTTCCTGATATGTCATCAGGTTTTGATACTGAAAAAACTCCCTACGGTTTTGAATATGTTACAATTCCCCCAGCAGGATCTTGTTCATCCACAGCTGTTGATATGTCAAAATATATGATAGCACTTCTAAATAACGGAATTTACAATGGTTCTCAAATCTTGCAAAATGAAACCATGCAAATGATGCAAGAAGATCAATTTTCACCTCATCCGTCTCTCCCTAGTGTCGCTCTTGGATTATATGAGCTGGATATATACGATAAGCATATCATAGGACATGGTGGCGATACAGTCTTCTTTCATAGTCGA
>JAEOTG010000066.1 GCA_016839985.1 Candidatus Heimdallarchaeota archaeon
AGATGTTACTGTCCAATCACCAGCAGCTGATCTTCTCTTATAGAATATGTCATAATCTGTACCAGATGTATCATAATCAGTCTCATCTCTCCATATCACATGAGCATTTCCTAAAGAATCAACATCTATTGAAGGGAATTCAGAATCATCTGTACTCTCCGAAGAAACCAGTTCAACTGATGACCATGTTTTTGAAGCACTGTTATATTTCCGATAAAAAATGTCTTCGTCTGTACCAGAACCTGAGACTAGATCTTCTGTCCAATCATCCCAAACTATGTGAATATTGTTACTAGAATCAATTGCAATTGAAGATTCATCTGATTGAAGTGTGCTACCAACAGAGATTAGTTCATATGGTGTCCAAAACCAATTAGAATGATCATTTGAATCAACCTCTAAGGTCATTTCTAGTTGATTTTGAAATGAGTAAGAATTATTGGTTTTTGGATATAAGAAAATTATTAAGGAAATTGTTAAAAAAAATAGAACTCTTCTTTTCATCTTAAATTTACACCAAAATAAGCTATTGTTTTAGTAAATAAAAATGTATTCCAAAACATGTAAAACTTATAAGTGTCTCAGCTTGTTTCTTGATGTGTAAAATTTTCTGCTTAAGGCATATTTAAGAAGATACTATCTAAGCTATTCTAACTTTTAGTTAACAATTAAAGGAGGTAGTTGGATGTTAGAAGATGATAAGAAGGAAATAGAAGAAATAAAGAAAGTAATTCAAGACTACAGTGATGCATTCAATAGCTGGAATGCTGAAAAATTAGTTAAAGCTTTCCATTCAGAATCAATGGTTTATTGGTATAGACCGGAAAGAAATTATTTCTACAAAGGAATGTGTTATGCTTGGCTTGATGGATTCTTTGATAATCAAAGAGAAAATCCTGGTATAAATTATCATGTAACACCAGAGGAAATCCATCAAAGAGGTAATGCTGCGTATGCAAGAGTAAGGTTTCTCATTGATGATCCAGAAGAACCTAGAGACACTACAGATTATTTAACTTTACTTAAAATAAATTCCAGATGGAAAATTTTCAATAAATCAGGTCATACAGTTAATATTTCCAGAGAAGAGCTGTTAAAAAGAATTAAAGAAAAAACAGTATTTCTAAAGAATGAACCAGCTGAGATTAGACAAATACAGCAAGTTCTAAAAACTTATGCTGATGCGTTTCGTGAATGGGATATTGGAAAAATAAAAGAGACTTTTCATCCTGAAATGAGAATCAACCTTTTTGATAAAAAACTTGAGAAGCTGAAGAACTCTTTCAGATCTTTACCTATGTGGAAAGAATCTTTTGAATATCACATAAATGAAGGTATAACATTCGATATTACTTTTGGGGATATTGACCAAACAGGAACTGCAGCTGTTGCTACTATGAAATGGATTGCACATACTCCTAATGGTACAGGTGATACCTTGGACTTCTTGACATTACTGAAAATCGAAGATAAATGGCTTATTGTGAATAAAAGTTGCGATATTGATTTTGAAGAAAAGAAATGATTAAACTAAATAAGGAGGTAACAAAATGAAAAATGAAAAAGAAATTAAAAGATTAAAGGAAGCCTTAAATGATTACATTTATGGAGCAATTGATAGAGATTATCAGAGGATATACAATTCATGGCATCCTGAAGCAGAAATGATGAGCGAAAATACTGAAGATGGAAATTTGAAAAAAGTTCCTCGTTCATTTTGGAAGGATGTTTATAAAAAGACACCTCCCATTCCAGAAACAACTAGAGAGAGTGAAATAGAGAATATCGATATTCATGGATCAGCAGCAAATGCAAGAATAAAAACTATAATTGATGGTCCAGAGAAGTGTATTATTTTCACTGATTTTATTAATTTACTAAGATTGGGAGAAAAATGGCAGATTGTAAATAAAATCTTTCATACAGATGTAATCGAGAAAGAATAGACTTTACTGCCAGACAAAAAGGAGATTCTCTAAATGAATCTACATGAAAATGATGAAATTAATAAGATAAAACA
>JAEOTG010000067.1 GCA_016839985.1 Candidatus Heimdallarchaeota archaeon
ACAAAAGATGCCATAACAATGGTTGAAGCCGGAGCAAATGAAGTAGATGAAGAAACAATGATAAAAGCATTAGAGCTTGCACATAAACATATTAAAGAAATTTGTATTCTTCAGGAAAAATTTGCAGTGAAATATAAAAAAGAAGAATTAACTCCAACAATTGTAAAACCATCAGAAGAAGTTGAAAAAGCAGTATTGGAATTAGTAAATGATAAAATGCTTGATGAAATTAAAGGAGAAAACAAAACAGCAGTACGCGAAAAAAAACATGAGCTTGAAGAAAAATTATGCGATCATTTTGCAAAAGAAATCGAAAAAGAGACTTACTCTGAGAGTGATCTTAAGGAAGCCCTTATGGCTCATGTGGAAAAGAGAATGAGACATAACATCATTCATAAAGAAATTCGAATTGATGGACGAAAGATTGACGAAGTTCGTCCTATAAACTGTAAGATTAATTTACTACCACGCACACACGGATCAGCTTTATTTCAACGAGGTGAAACACAGGCTCTTACAGTGGCAACACTAGGATCTCCTGGTTCTGCAATGATAGTTGATACCATGGAGGAGGAAACAACAAAAAGATATATGCACTTCTATAACTTCCCGCCCTTTTCAGTAGGAGAGGTTAAGCCACGAAGAGGTCCGGGTAGAAGAGAAATAGGTCATGGAGCTTTAGCAGAACGAGCACTTATCCCTGTCCTTCCTGATCAGGAAGAATTTCCGTATACCATGCTTCTTGTTTCTGAAATAGTTACTTGTAATGGATCGAGTTCAATGGCTTCAGTATGCGGGTCAAGCATGTCTTTAATGGCAGCGGGGGTTCCTATTAAAAAGCATGTGGCAGGAATTGCCATGGGGCTTGTTACTGATGCAGAAGGCAATTACAAGATTTTAAGCGATATTCAGGGAATGGAGGATTTTGCCGGAGATATGGACTTTAAAGTAGCAGGAACCGATGATGGAATTACAGCTCTTCAAATGGATATAAAAATTAAAGGACTTTCTCTTGATTTAATGCGCGAAGCACTTAAAAAGGCAAAAGTAGCAAGAACATTTGTGATGGATAAGATGAAAGAAGCGATTCCAGAGCCTAAAAAAGAAATGTCCAAATATGCACCACTTATTACTTCCCTAAAAATTGATCCTGAAAAAATACGAGATGTAATAGGAAAAGGTGGAGAAACAATTCAAAAAATTATTGCTGATTGTGAAGTTCAAATAGATATTGAAGATGATGGTTTAGTAATGATTACTGCGACAAATCAGGAAAATGGTGATTGTGCGATACAGAAAATTAAAGCAATAACTTACGAACCGCAAATAGGTGATGTATTTGAAGGTAAAGTAGTAAGGATTATGGATTTTGGTGCTTTTGTAGAGTTTGTACCAGGTAAAGAGGGGCTGGTTCATATTTCTCAATTAGCACATGAGAGAGTAAATAAGGTTGAAGATGTTGTAAAAGTAGGTGATGAAGTTAAAGTTAAATTGGTTGATATAGATGATATGGGAAGATATAATCTTTCTCGCAAAGCACTTCTTGGAAGGCCGCCGATGTCTGGTGGCGGAGGTCACGAAGGTGGCGGTAAGAAGTTTCCTCCTAAAAAATAAATAAATCTAAGCGGGTATCGTATAGTGGCTATTACGACTGGTTGCCAATCAGTAAACACGGGTTCAATTCCCGTTACCCGCTCCAGGGCTTTTTGGCTTGTATAAGCCACAAAAAAGTTAATTTTGACATTGATAATTTATGTGATAATATTTTATCCTTTAATAATGTCTTATGTCAGAAAAAGCACCAACACCAGAAAAGAATAAACGAGTTGTAGAAGGTGAGGTAGTTGTGAGACCAGAAATTCCTGGAGATGTAAGAGGATATGATGTGCATGTTTCACAAGAAATACACGATTTGCTTGAAACTTGGCCAGAAGCAGATGAACATGATGATTACACTTATCGTGCAGATAATCTCCAAATGCCAATAGCAGGAACTGTTTCAGGAGTGAGAAGTGATTGTAATAGAGTTACGCCCTACGTTGTTGGTCCAAAAGCTGTATTAGATGATGGAAATGAATATAAAGAAAAACCTTTTCCATTAGAAAAATTAGATATACTATCTGATGAATATATTAAAAGGATTCAGGAAGCTATGCCAGCTTTGTTTAAGGGTACAATTCCTAAAGGTTTTTATGAAACTACTGATGAACTCTTTGGTGCAGGTGATGTACTTCTTGAAAAAGATGGATATATTATGGGATTAGAAGAAGCAACGCCTTCAGTATATGAAGATATTTCCGAAATCCATGCAAGAGCTATTAGAAGAAGATTAGTATTTATTTTAAAGCTTATACAAGAAACATATAGAAAATTAAGAAATTTTGAAAAACTTAAGGATAGAAAAATAAGTTTTGATTTCAACGTAAGATTTCCCTTTGGTGGAATTACATTAACTGTTGGAAAGGATTATTCGGATCCAAATAGAATTGTTATAAGCGATAGAAATAGTGATGCAGATCCTATCGAAATTCCATTAGATTTGAGAAGTAATTATGAGAAATTTATTGATGAGGGATTTCCTGAAGAGTAGTTCGCACATCGTTTACTAAGGAGCTCCACGACCTTGGGGAATGGCTTATTTAAGCCCTTTCTGAATTTTGAGGCTTTCCTAGAATTCTTCTAATACCTGAACTTAACCAACGCCTAATTCGTGATTGTTCAGGTTCTACTTCAACTAAACATTCAATACTAACTCGTTTTCCTGGCCTCTTCGCTTCATCATAATAAAGGACATATAAGTTCTCACCTTTTAATGCAAAACATTGAACCTTTCCCTTGCTGGTTGTATCACCAATACTTAAAACTAACATGTCAGCACCTTGAAGCCATTCTTTACGATTTGGTATTACAGATAAATCTTGTTCCATTATAAAGTTAGATATTTCTTCATTCTCAAAAAGAGGAGCCATGACATCTAATGTAGCCATATTTTGATAAGTTATTTAACAAGATGACAATTTAACTTTATTATCTAGTTATGTCAAATTTAATAGTGAATCAGGGGTGGCAATTTTTGAAGAATAACCCAGTTCGCACTTCGTTCACTAAGGAGCTCCAAGGCCTTGAGAAATGGCTTGTTTAAGCTATTTCGTGGAGATTTTGTTTTTGAATTATCATTCTATATAATTGCATTAGTAGAAAATAATTATTCTTATGCAAATAAAGTCTAAGTTTAGAATTTTAAACATCATTATCCTAGTATTATTATTAGTTTTAACTCTGACTGCATGTCAGCAAGACGATCAAGGTTCAAATTTCAATAAGGATTCAAATCTTGATTCGGATGTAGAAGAGTTTATATATAGTTTTAATTTTCCTGATATATATTCAATAAGAGTCCTTCATGATATTCCAGAAAATAAATTGCAAATATTTAGTATAACATACGGATTTCCTATGGATTGTCCTTCGGGATGTATTTTTAGTAACGCAAGGGGTCTTAAATACAACAACCAAATTGGCTGGATTCGAATAGATGATTATCATTATCAGAAAGATCTATCGCCATATTATTATAATTTAGGTTTTATAGATGATAATTATCCTGATCATATAAAGGGTTTTCTACGAACAGAGTTTAATTATTATCATGGATTTTAAAATACACTATATTTGGTTAAAGATTTCTAAATATAGTAAGTCATAGGGCGATGTAGAGTAATCCCAGTTCGCACTTCGTTTACTAAGGAGCTCCAAGCTCTTGACAAATATAGAAAAATATATTAGAATACTTCCTTGATAAATATATCTTATTAATCAATTATTATTATGGAACAATTATTTGAAGCGGATTCAACAAAGGAAGTTTTTGTTAAGTATCGTGAAGCCATTACTTTATATGCAGAGATTTATCCAGTGGCGACAAGAGATTTGTTGCTTGCAGAAAGAAATGAGCAAGATCCAGATACTCAATTACAAAAGAAAAAGCAAGATTCCTTGAAATCATTGGTTGAAATTATACTTGAAATAAGAAAAAGAGAACCAAGAGAATTTGAAGATGTTTTGGCGAACACTTTTTCTGCGATACAAGGTTACATAGAGCGTTACAAAAGACAAAATCCTGGCCTCCTTCCAGATACACTTGCCTTAGCAGAAGTAGTTAATGCTTTGTTTATTGCTCATGAACAGAAAAGTGATATTGAGGAGCACCGAAAAGGTACTTCTGAAAGAGTTAAAACAGCTATTTAAATAAATTTTAAGGAGCTGTTATTGTATTATTCAAAGCAGTTCGCACGTCGTTTACTAAGGAGCTCCATGGATTTTCGGCTTGTTTAAGCTGAAAAGACGATTTAAGAAATTCGAAGATATTTAGAGTTTCTTAACTGCCATTGTTATATTTTCAATAGTACGTATTTCAAAACCTCTATTTATGTTTGCAGCCTGAAGCCTATCTATATCATTTGGGTCGTCAGGCATTAATGTTGAAAAAATCATCGAACAATTATTTGATATTGCAGCTTCATTAGCAATTTCTTGGAGTTGAGATCCTATTCCCCCTTCTCTTAAATTAGAAGAAACGTACCAATCTGCAATGTACATAATTCTTTCTTGTTCTCCATCTTTTTTTATCAATACAAACATAATTAAATTTATCCAAAATCTTTGTTCAGGATCACGATTAAAGCAAAGGTACTTATGAGATTGAGTTCTATCAAGTTGATCTAATTGGACTTCTTCTATGGATGAAAGCGCAGGATGATGAATACCTGAAACAGTATTAACTAAAGGTTTGATAGTAACAGGTTTACCGTCAACACTTATTGAGAAATCTGGAAAATTCGTACGTATCATTGGTGCAGCCTGAGATGAAGAATCTGCTGCATTTCCCATTTTTAATGCTTGAATTAATCGCCTGTATTTATCTTTAATATCTGGTTCATATATTTCAATAATCATTGCTTCCGCTAAAGCAATTATCGCCTCTCTTTCCTTTAAGTTTAATTCATCAATAATTTCAGGGAAATTTAAGCAATCCTCCAATGTTTCTTCAGGATAAAATTCTCTGTCTTCTGGTGAGCCTTCCATAATTTATAGATAATATTAAGAAGCAATTAGAACATATTGCATCAATAATGTCAATGACTGGTGGTAATATTAGCCGCTGTTATAGTGAAAAACCACAAATTCCAGTTCGCACATCGTTTACTAAGGAGCTCCAAGGTTTTTGGCTTGTTTAAGCCATTCTAATAACAGTGATCATAAGTGCTACAATGGCCTTATAGCTGCGATTATTTGACTAAATTCACCAGGTACAAAATAACCATTAAATTCTCGCTCTGTAAATCCTCTACCAGAATCAATTTCTTTACCTCTGGTCGCTATTTTATTTCCTTGTTCATCAAAAGTAGTATCAATATCTATTCTTGGATAATAAGCACCTGTTTTACCATCGGATGGAGTATAAGCTAGCTTAACATCAATCTTTCCATCAGTCCTTCTGTTAATAAATATTCTTGAATCCTCATTGCTCTGAACCCAAGGAACACTTCTATCTAACTGTCCTTCAAAATGATTCTTGCCACCTAAAAAAGCTTCAAGGTCTGCACGAATTTTTTGGGCTGGATTTTCGTCTGTATTATCTATCATTGAATATGATTATATTATAACGCTATTATTTTTATTAGTTTATTACTCCTGCTCAAGGCTTTTATTAATATCCCAGAACATAGCGAAGTGCTGGCCCGCAGAGAATCCCTGAACACATGGTCTTGTATCATCAACTACTATTGAAAGTCTTTTACCTTTGAACTCGGCTTTGCTTTTAACGGGTAACTCGAAAAGATCTTGGGGAAGACCTAATTCAATGAGCCTTTTTTGGGCTGTTTCAGGATCACCACCAGTAAAAATATATAATTTTTGACCTGTAGCTTCCTGTAAATTTCTAAGACTTTCAATCAAATCATCATCAAGTGCTTCAAATGCAATTAATGTACCGTCAACATCTACATAAATTCCTTCAATTTCAGGCATTTCTTCAGTTGTATCACTTAGAGATAAATTTCTTTTAATATCTTCAAATTGAATTCCCCATTCACTAAACAAAAAAGCATGTTCTAGAATATCATTAATATCATTATTAATCTCATCTTTTACTTCTTCGAGTAATCTAAAGAATTGTTTAAATTTATCTATATCTTTAGCTAATTTTGATAATATTGAAATTCCATATTTATCATTAAACAAACCAATAAGTAGATCTCGTTTAGTTTTTCCTTTACAAAAAGCGTATGCTAATTCTGAATATTTGATCAATTCTAAAAATTCCGGATCATTTAAAGATTCCGGTTTCATATCTAAAGGTTCATCTAAATTTTCAGGAGTAATTCTATGAGCATTATATGCAGCAAGACCAATTAAAACTCTTTTAGAACATCCAATTTTATTATTATCAATTGCACCTTGAACTACTTCATCAACCAGTGGAGTAATAAGCTTAACATCATCATAGTTGAGTATACTTATAGCTTTTTCCTTACCATACTGTTCTCCATATTTTTCAAACATATGACATACAGCATGACTCCAATTATCAAAAACTTTACTTTTTCCTGTATTACTAGCTTCTTGAATTTGCTCTCTATAGTAGTCAATGAGCTTTTTACAAATCAGCGTAATACAAGCTTTAGAATAGCTATTCTCAATAGCTTTTTCTAGACTTCTTTCAACTTGAAACAGTGGCTCTCTAACCGGTATTTCAAGAGAAGCTACAAGTAATTCTTCTTCGCGTGTTAATTGTGGAGTTAATTCAACTTTTGATCTTTCTATTGTCGATTGCCTTTGTTTAATCGCTAAAGCATGAAGGAAATTCAATTGAGCATTCATCCCATCTTCATTGGATCTGTTTTGACTATTTATATAACTTAATACTCTATCTAAACGTGTTTTAAACTTTTCTTCGTCTTCTGCTTCATCTAAATAAGGATAAATATTTTCAGCTACCATTTCTGCCCATTCTGATTCCGTTGGAACAGGTGCGTCATTATCGCGTTCATAATAATCAGGATCACAAAATGCAATTAGATTTGTTTTATTCCTTAAAGCATTAGTAATTTTCTGCCAAGGTCCTGGAGTAATGCCGTTTATATTCTCATAATCATACCAATAATCGTCATCAAATGTTTCATCAGGATGTGAACTTGTGTCGATATTATCATTCATAAGTAGTTTGGTTAGTAATTAATGTTTTATGATGCCCATTTAACAAAAAATGAACCACGCCAACCTCGTTTCGGTGAATGTTCATAGGACCAACAGCGTTTACTTCTTTCCCCAGTCCCTGGTAGTGGAAAACCTTTTCCATAAATAAATCCACGTTCTAATTTTTCATGTGGTAGAGTTGTTCTAGAAATAACCAAACATTCACTTTCCTCGTCAAAATCTCTTTTTATTTTTTTATCACTACAATTTTCAAGTAATCTTCTATAATCATATATATTCATAACTTTAATGTCCATTTCATGAGCCATTTCAACTGCACTTTTTTCATTTGAACGATCCCAGTGATCCCAATTTTTTCCTTTTTCATTTAAGGTGCAATCTCTACCATGCTCAGGAGTTTCTTTTGAACATGTACCTATATAAAAACCACGTTTATTTTCGTAATAGATACATGGTTCATGGCCAGCTTTTTCCATTGCATCAATACTTCTTAGTACTTGATCGCTTGCTTTTTCAAGTGTTGCCTGTATTCGTTCCCATTTATGAACCTCATCATTACCAATATTACGGAGATATCTATATCTCGATTGTAATCTGAATATTATTCGATCCCTATCTATTTCATCTAAATCATATTCAGGTTCTATTACCCTTTGATTAATAGTATTTAATAAATGTGCATTAATAAGGCCACGCACAATAGGATCATCATCAATAGCGTTTTCAACACCTGCTTTTTTAGCTTCCAATATATTATACAATTGATCTATATCTTCTTTTGAGAGATGTCCAGGATCATATAATTCATCTGTTCTAATGTTTTGTGATTCCATTTTAATTTGGTTAAAAATATAAAATATTTATGACTAAGATACCCATCTCACAAATAATGAACCGCGAAAACCTTCATTAAGTGAGATGTATCCAATCCTACATAAAGTAACATTAATACCAGGACGGCCAGTTTCAGTAATCTTATAACCTTTTTGCCTAAGATAAGAAGGGGTTTTTAAAATACTGTAACTATCAAGATCATATTTACCACGAACTAACCGATATTGGTCTCTTTCCATTAAATCAATCCCCATGGCTTCTGCTATTTCAACAGCACTACCATTAACTTTCATATCTGGATACTTAGTGTTTATCAACTCAACTTCTTCCGCATCATAAGCTATGTTTCTATGCTGTTCGGGGGATTCTTTACTACAAGTTCCAATATAAAAACCTTCATCTATATCAAAATATACATCGGGTTCATGACCTGCTTTTTCCATTTCGTTTATACTCTGTAATGCTCTTGGATTTGCTAGTATAGAATTTCTTACTCTTTCCCAATCTACACCTTTATGACGCTTAGGATTATCTTCAAATCTTCTTTGAAGTTTATTAAGCAAATTTTCTATTTGCTCAGGAGGAAGTTCGAAGATTGTATTATGTTTAAGCCAATCTCTAACTGACTGAGCATATCTAATTTTCATTCTAAGATTATCGGTAATATACCTTAAAGCGCTATGCTTATGAAGATCTATGTTTTTGATTTTTTCATTTTCTGCTTCTTCTAATACTTGTTTTAATTTCTCTATATAATTATCTATAGCTTGTATTTTTTCTTCATTTGATATTGATTCGGAATTGATTTCAGTTTTAACTTCTTGAGTATCACAAGGTTTAACAGAATCCAGAATGCACATTGCTTGTTCAAGAGTTTCATCTAGAACTAATGCTATATCGCTACGTTCAATATCTGTAGTTATTTGCAGAAGTTTTATTAAATCGTAATTTGCATTTTCTGGTTGGTCGGAATTTTTTTCTGTCATTTGTAATTTGGATTAATGATTAACGAGTATTAATTATTTTATAATTAAGGGCATTCTTTATATCCCATCTTCATTACAATTCTCAGGTTCATCTTTTGTATAAGAAACCACATTACCTCTTTCAGCGATTTCTATTTTTTCAATTAAATCTTTTTCTTCCTTTAAAAAAATTTTATAATTATGCTCAGCAGTTTCTCGATCATAATCATCTTCTGCTCTATCACGATATTGATCATTACAGGCTATTACTCGATACAAAAGTAGTTTCATCCTGGCAACAATTGCCTTAACAACTGGATCTTGCAATAGATTATTAAGAAATTCTTCTTCAAGTATATCTAATTCTGAAACTACAAATTGCATATCAGGCCATCTTTCCTCTAATAACCTTTCAGGTGATACTCGTAACATTACATCTTCTACTAATGTAGCTATCTCCTGAACAATTAATTTTTCTTGATCAGGTTCACTATATTGTGGGAAATCATCTTGGCTGTGTAAAAGAGATAATTCCTCCTCCATTAGATCACGTGCGATGTCTCTGATGTTTTGTGCATTAACAATTTCATTTTCATTCTGTTCTAATTTTTTTGACATAATATTTGGATTAATAATAAACAAGAAATCATTAAACAACAAATAAAGAAAAATGTCAAGATACAAAGTTGGCAATATCCATAATATATAATATAAAAGCCCTAAAATAAGCACAAAAAAATGCCAACAAATATTGGCAAAGTACAAATTCTGTGATATAATTATTATCGAAATCCTTTAATTATTACAATATGATAGAAGATGTTCTTAAAGAAATCGGCCTAAGGAGAAAAGAAATTGCTATCTATTTAGCTCTGCTACCGCTAGGTAATGCCCCTGCTTCAATTCTAGGAAGGCATACGAACATAACTAGAAGTACAGCTCAGTACACATGTCAGCAACTTGAGAAAAAGGGATTGGTCACTTCTGTATTCAAGAAAAATACATACTATTACACTCCCGAATCGCCTGATAAATTGCAGTATATTTTAGATAAAAAAATAAAAGAGATACAGAATAGCAAAGAGGAGTTAAATAGAATATCAGGTGATTTGATAGGGATGATGAATCCACAACTAGTGCTTCCAAAATTACGTTTTTATGAGGGAGTCGATGGACTTATTGATATGTTCGAAGATGAGCTTAAAGATAAAGGTCCTTTGTATTCAGCAAATAGAATTGGGAAAAATATTAATCCGGATATTCTGAGATATATGAATAACCAGTATATACTAAAGAGAAAACAAATAAAGAAACAATCCTGGGCGTTTTATAATGATACACCAGAAAGTAAGCAGCGTATGAAAAATGATAAAGAAGTAAATCGGATTACGATGCTTGTTCCTATGAAATATTTTCCTTTTGATTCATGCTGTCACATTTATGCTAATAAGATAGCATTCTATTCGTGGCACAAAACTGATATGACTGGTGTAATAATTGAAAATGAACGTATACAAAATACCCAGTTTTCGTTTTATAAACTGGCTTGGAATTATGCTAGAACACTCAAGATAAATCAAAAGTATAAGAATGTTGAGATTAAGTAGCTCTAATCCCAGTCCGCACTTCGTTTGCTAAGGAACTCCACGACCTTGAATAATGGCTTGTTTAAACCACCAAGCAAGTGATTCCTAATTTTTTATCTCAGCCAGAGCTATTCGCTCAATTTCAAATACATCTAAACCAAGGTTTACCTTTTTCATATATCGTTCCTTCATCTCTCTTGATCCAATATCCTCAATAAGAGAAAGATTATATTTTGAAAGATAATCACTCATATCTTTCGGGTCCAGGCCATAAATCCAGAGCTTATATCTTTTAACCACCGATTTATACATGGTTTTTATATCTTTATGGATATTTTTTCCCTCAATAAAACTCTTTAGAATGTAGGTAAAGACAATATTACTACCAGGAGCAGCCTGCGCTACATATTTCATAGTATTATCATTAGCTTCTTTTGAAATATATTGTGTAACTCCTTCCAATATAAAAAGAGTCTTGGATTTCAGATCATATCCTGCTTTTTTTAATTCAGTATCCAGACTTTGCTTCTCAAAATCAACAGGAACATAAACAACATGATTTGGAAGCTTTCCTAATATTTTTTTCATTTTTGCTTTTTTCTTTTCTATTACTGATGGATGATCTACTTCAAAGTACCTTATATTTTCCACACCAGGAACATAATAAGCTCGGCAATCCATTCCAGCACCAAGGTTGACTACTGTTTCAATTTCCTTAATACTTTTTTTTAAAACATCATCTATATAACGAAAACGGCAAAACAGCCAACCCACTGCCCCAGGAGTACTTTTTTCTCTAAATTTCATAAGGTAATCAAATATTTTAGGTGAACGCATGAGAAATACAAAAAATTTGTAAAAAGGTGGTAATAATTTTTCAGAATATGGATCTTCAAAAAGTCGCTTTTCCTTCGGATATAACATCCCTATAGCTTTCAAGGCAGCAACACTCATACCTGTATTAATTGCTTTCATAATATCCTAATAACAAAACTAGTATTTAAATTTTCCTCAAAACGCCTTTAGATAAACTTTCTTTAAGAGCGCTTTGAACGCTCGACCACTAGCGTGGGCATTTAACACTGATTAAGTTCAAAAGATTAAACAATCAACTGATTTTTTACTTAGAAAGTTTCTTCATAAACACCTTATAATATCCTTCTATAATGTCTATTCTTTCTTCTCTTTGACCTGTTTAATGACAAGATCAAAGATTTCATTAAGCACTTCTTTAGGGATATCTATCTTTAGGTCACGCTTTAATCTCTCCAAGAATTCACCCAGCTCAAGGATTGCCATATTTTTACCAAGTGTAACCTGGTGCTTTGCCTCTTCAATAATGATTCTCCAGTCTATTTTTTGAGTATCAATGATTTTCTGGACATCTTCAGCATCCCTCTGCCTGTCAGTTGCGCATTTCATCAGGATAAGGTCATGTGGATCTGCAATCTTGAGGATTAACTTGCCTGCAAATTCAATAGTGTTCTCTGCCCTTGTTTTCATGTTCTCAGAGAAGAAGAAGGAGATTACATGATTAATGAACAGATCAAATCTTTCAGCATCTCCTCTTGTAAGCATCAATGGTTGGTTGTCTTTATCAGCACTATAGATGATTATAGGATCAAAGGGTTTATATCCCAAGGATTGCAAAACCTCTTCAAAAGTTTTCCTGTCTTTTTCACTATTGAAAACAAGATCAATATCT
>JAEOTG010000068.1 GCA_016839985.1 Candidatus Heimdallarchaeota archaeon
AGATAAAGTTTTTATCATCGCGCAGTCATCAGGAACATTGTTCGGAATTAAAACTGCACATAACTATCCAGAAAAAATCCATGCTTATGTTGGAGTGGCTCAAATAATCAACGACCATGAGCATGAGACAATAAACTATAATTTTGTTGTTGAAGAAGCTGAAAGATCTGGTAATAAAAAACATCAAATTGCGATAAAAGCAATAGGACCTCCACCTTATAAAATACCTAAAAAATTATTCGACAAAGCTAAATATATTGTTCGATATGGAGGAATGTTGGTAGATTTCTCTCCTAGGAAAATGTTAGGTTTTGTACTACCCTATCTAACATCACCTGAATATTCATTGTCAGAAGGAATTAAAACGATATTAGGGGAAGGACGAAATTTCACTACGAATGCCTTGTGGAAGGAAACAACAGTTGTCAATTTTACTAAAGAGATAGATTCCATAGAAGTTCCCATATATTTCTTAGAAGGCAAATATGATATGATTACTCCTACTATTCAAGTTGAAAAATTCTATAATAACTTAGTAGCTGAAAGAGGAAAAAGCCTTATTATTTTTGAAAATTCAGCACATTTTCCAATGTTAGAAGAAAGCAAGAAGTATCAAGAATTATTAATAAACGTTGTATTAAAAGAAAATCAGAACAAATGATAAAAATATCCAGTTTATTTAAAAATGAGATGTAAAGAATGAATAAGTCAGAGAAGTTTTGGGATAAGAGAGCAGTTGAGTATGATGAAAATGAGAAAAAATGGGAAGAGACTTACAACAAAGCTCTTGAAAACACAAAAAAACATCTTAAAAAGAACGATATTGTTTTGGATTTTGGTTGTGGTTCAGGGATTTTAGCTATTCAGCTTGCTAGTTTTGTAAAAGAGATTCATGCATTAGATATTTCATCTAAGAATATTGAAGCAGCTGAACAAAGGACGAAAGGAAGAAAAATTGAGAATATAAGTTACACTCATACTACTATTTTTGATGATAAGTATAAGAAAGAATCATATGACGTTATTCTGGCTTTCAACATACTACATTTGGTAGAAGATACTCCCAAGATAGTACAGAGAATAAATGAGTTACTTAAACTTGGAGGTTTATTTATTTCTGAAACAGCGAGTTTAGGAGAATCTAAATCATTTCTAAGATTTTTAATATCATTTATTACTAAGTTAAAAATTCTACCTAGAGTGAACAAATTAGGATATTCCGAAATAGATAATATGATTGTTACTGAAGATTTCAAAATAGTTGAAACTGAGGTTTTAGGGGAAGGAATTCCGACTTATTTTGTTGTCGCAGAGAAATCGTGAGATAGTATTTATCATCTAGTACTAAAACGATGAATGGCATTCTTCTTGTATAGGACATTTTGGACATTTTATCTTAATCATATAGAAGTAATTTCCCACTAACACAGCTATGAAAAGAACTAAAGCTATTATTGCTAAATAATTGAAATTCCTAAAGAAAGATATTATCATTAAGACAATTGGTGTAATCCATATCATGAACATAAACCATACCCAGTGTTTCTGCCCTACATGTTTATGTAAATGCGATTTAGTCCATTCTTCTTTAGATATCAGTTTTTTAGTAATCTTCCCTTTCTCTTCATCTGTTGTAGTTTCTGTAGTTTTGAAATAGCAGTATTTACACATAGTTAGTGGCATTACCAAAAAGTAAAACACAAGAGAATAGATTAAATACCCTATAGCAGCCCATTGGTGAAAATAGTATGAACCCCAGGTACCAAGAGCTATTAGAACTAAGATAATCAGTACCGGTACTAGTTTATAGAAAGGACACTTTGGGATAATTCCAAATCGAAATAGCTTAGTTTTTTTCTCTTCATCCATTTTCATTCACTGCTAAACTGGTTTTAGATATTTATTTAAACTTAACTAGTCATCTATTTCAACACGAAAAAGAACTTAATGCAGAAATCAAAGTAAAGGAGTAGCGTCTACTTTTTCTCCTTTTTTCTCAGCTACTTTCTTCCAACCTTTGTTATTCATATATGTAGCTAGATTTTTCAAAGGCCACTTATAGAAATAACCTGGTACCAGGATTATTTCAGTATCTGGATATTCTGTTTTGTTTTTCAGTGATTCTGCGATCTTCTCCAATTCCTCTATTGCATTTTTTGCAAATTGACTCACTTCATGAAGTTGTTTACCATACCTGCCTTGCAACATTTCTCCTCCACCAATTGATAAACTGCCACCCCACTTAAATCCAACTTGTGATGCAAATTGTTTGTAGATTGGGATAGTACCTTCAGTTATTTGTTCAGGTTCTGGAAAACCACAATTAATTATTGGAAGAAAGATTTTATTCTCTAGATTCATTTGTTTCTCAAAGATTATTTCTAGTATCTTTAACACATTATAAGGTTGACAATCATCATAAAGTGGCGTCAATAGAATAACATAACTAGCTTCTTCAATTTCCTTAAGCAATTCCTCGATTTTTTCTTCTTTGCCTATTTGATTTCTATTGATAAGCATTTTAGTTTCAAAATTCATATCCTTTAGAAAATCGAATAAATAGTTCCCTAAAGCTGCTGAAGTACTTTTCTTTCCTCGTGGACTACCATTTAAAAACAAAACTTTACTCATTTTATTACTTCCAATTGTGTTAAATATTGCTTAATTTTCTTTTCAACAATTTCTTTGTTTTCAGCTAAATCAAGTACCTCAGCGATGAACTTAGGAGGAAAGAAATTCAGACTGTGTCTAAAAATAAGGTGTTTAAATATCT
>JAEOTG010000069.1 GCA_016839985.1 Candidatus Heimdallarchaeota archaeon
ATTGCTTTTCACTGCTCATTTTATATTCTCCATCAGTTCTATTATTGAATATTGTATATAATTACAGTATTAAATACTTTATGCCTTTCTTAAATACTTTACGCTACTTCGCGTAAATTTATTTTTTTATTTTTTGATTAACTAGATAAATCTTTTTCTTGCTTTTTTTCATTTTTTCTTACGTTTCGGTTACTTAAACACTATTTTCTTAAGAAAAGGTAATTTTTTCCTTTTGTGAGCAATAAATTTTAATAACAAATAAGTCCTTATCCTTTCATAAGCTACGGACTAGTGATAATGAGCAGTTCTTCCACAACTGAAAAAGAAGCAAAACTCAATAATACCGAAGGGGTCAAAGAAGAGTCTTTATATAAACTTGAACATCCTACCCGTTCTCTAATAGGAATTTTTATTTCAACATTTTTTTTGAGGGTGGCATTTGGGAGTACCACTGTTTTAATGCCTATCTTTATTTGGTATCATCTTGGAATGCAAGGATGGGAAGCGAATATTTCAATTATTTTTGTAGAAATTACATATGCTTTAGCAGTCATATTTAGTTCTGGATATTTTGGTTTTAAATCAGACACATCTGATGCACGAAAGTGGATTTTATTTGGCACAGCAGCAGGTGGATTAATCTTAGGAGGTTATGGTATTTGCGCTCTCAGCTGGAATCAATGGATAGGTTTTATCCCCTTAACAAATGGTTTGCTTATTTTTGGGATGAGTCTATACCACTTCCTACATGGTATTGCAGGCTCTTGTAAAGTAAACGCATCGTACGGATATTTATCTCGTTTTTCAGTATATGAAACACGAGCAACAAGGGTTGGATTTTATAATGTAGCTGTGACAGGTGGTCGATCAGTTGGAGTTGGTTTAGCTGGTATTCTGTATAATGTTATTGTTGTTCCTGAAGAACATGGTTTAACCTGGGTACCAAAATATCCTCAGAGGTTAATCTTTCTCTATTTAATGTTTGGATTTGCAATAATTATTTCAGCAGTTCTAGTATACTTCATGCTTGATAAAACAAAATCAGTAGTAAAAGCTGAGCACTATAGTATTAAGAAAGAACTATTAACTTCATGGAGATTAATGACTCACAGAAGTAGAAGAGGTATAGTATTACCTTTATTGGGGACAGCTTCAGCCATAGGCATTATTAACAATTGGGGTTTTCTTGTTCTTTCCATTGAGACTAATCCTGGACAAGCTAGCATTGCAACGATAGGTGTGACTTTAGCAATGGGTGTTCCAATGGCTCTTTGGGGTTGGGTTGCAGATCGAATAGGAAGAAAAAAAACTCTTGGTATAGGTGTGATAGGAATACTTCTCCTACTCTTTGGACTATTATTTGCATTTTTTGGAAATTACCTCACTAGTGGTAAACCTTGGTATGATCCTTCTTCACAATTTGATCCAACTGGACTTTATACTAACATATGGATTTTAATAATTCTAGGGGTTGCAGTCTTACTTGGTTCAGCATATTTTCCTGCTATAAGTGGAAGGCTAGGAGACAGTTCATCTGTTGGTGTTGAAAGAGACAGTTCAAATCCAGAGGAAGAACTAGAAAAAACAGCTGAGTTTCATGGTTCTACAATGAGTATCCAACAAACTATAATGTCAGTTAGTGAAATTATTGGAATTATTTTGGGTGGATTATCACTTATAGTAGTGTTTCTAGTTGCAGGAACTGATGAGAATTTTGCATACAATATTATTGGAATGTTAATACCAATAACTGCTCTAATAATCTTTACAACAATCTCTACTTTACTTTGGCCAGCAGAAGATGATTTTATAAAAGCAGCCCACGTTCGAAGAAGGGGAAATTCTAAGAAGAAATAAATGCTCAAACCAGCAGTTTTTTAACCTAGTAGTAAAACGCTTCAAAACGATGAAAAATCAATGGCTCTTTCTTAACAATCTAACACTGGACACTAACATTATTGATTCCAATACTACAATAATTCTTGGTTTTTCTGGGTATGGTTCAGTTGGAACCGCTGTTTTAAATCATTTAGTGGAAGAACTAGATGTAAACTCTATTGGCTTCTGGGGTACTATGAGCTGGTTCCATAAAGGAATATTGGAAACTCCTATAACCATATACAACCTGAATATAGATTCTAAAAATGAAAAAGAGAAATATGTTATAATCACATCACGTTTGCCTATACCTGTTGTAGGATATGAAGCTTTACCTGATGCTTTTTGGAAATGGCTTTCAACTGAAATTTTATCTTGGGGAGCTAAACGATATATTGTTATCGGAGGATTAAGAGAAGAGGTTCGTAATGCTTCAGATGACTCATGGGTAACCTTAATCCCAACTCAAGAATATACAAATTTATTCGAAACCAAAAGAACGTTCAGAGATGATTTGTCTATAAGAGGACCTATTAGTTTTCTACTTACAGAAGGAACTGCTTTTCAATACCCTGTGTTAGCTATTCTATCATACTGCAATACATATGATGTTGATCTTGATGCTGCTTCTTTGGCTCTTAAAGAACTTGAAAAACATTTAGAATTGGATCTCAAAAGTAAAAAATTAACTGAATTCGATACATCATTTCTTGAAGACCAACTGGAATTATTTGATAATGACGAGGATTCTGAATTTGATGAATTCGATGAGTATGAAGAAGAATATGACGAAGAATTTGAAAAATATGAAAATCAAAATAGAACAAATTCTTTTAGAAAATCCTTCTCATTTAACTCTGATTCTGATGAAAAACACTATAAAAATAATAAAGAAGATTTAGACAAGTATAAGTAAAATCCTTCTAAATAATCTCTGAAAACTCTTCTATTTTTATTAGGTTTATAGCATCTACTGGACAAACAGCTTTGCATATTCCACATGCCTTACAATACGATTTATTGACTATCAATTTACTAGCATTTCTATAAATTGTTCCTTCAGGACAATGAAACATACACTGAAGACATTGAATACATTTCTCTTGGTTTATTTCTGCTTTGTAGTGGCTCCATGTTCCAGTCATTCTTGTTTTCGCAGATCCTGGTCCAATTAATTGATTAGTGTTTACTTTCATTTTTGGAATTATCGTGCCTATTGGAAGTTCTTCAATTGTAGGCAACCATGGTTGATTCTTTTCATAATTTCTTCCTGCTTTTGTCTCTCCAAAAATAGTTTGTTCATATGCTATTTTTGCTGCTTCAATGTTCTTTTTTGCTTGTTTCTCTCCGATTTTTAGACTGAATACAGACATAATTCCTTTTTCTAAATCTGCAAAAGATATGATTTCTAGAGCTCGAACGAGAGAACCAAGCATGGCGCTATTTGTTATAGGTTGATCTAGGATTTCCTCTGCGATTTTTGTTGCATCAATTACTCCCGCTCTTATAGATTTAGAAAGAATAATTTCCTCTGGTTTCTTAGCAGAATTCAGAATACCAATTCCATTTGGTTTAAGACCATATGCAACATCTATTAATTCAAAAAGGGAATTGTCTAAAACAACAATTATATCCGGTTCATAAATTTGAGTTCTTTTGTATATCTTCTTTTCATTTATTCTTGTAAATGCTAAAACTGGAGCTCCTCTCCTTTCTGCTCCAAAAGAAGGAAAAGATACAGCATATTTTCCAGAATAGAAGACTGCCTTAGCCAAAGCTTGTGATGCTAAAAAAGAACCTGTTCCACCTCTTCCATGGAATCGAATTTCTATCATTAACAATCCCTGACAATCAAGTAACGATTGTCATTATGATTAAGGTGTTATTTAAATTATCCCTCTTGGTTTTTTTCGAATTTTGCTTTTGTTAACCATTTATTAAATTCAATTGCTAAAGAACTCTCTTTTTCTTGTTCCTCAGTTTTGATTCTATGGATTTCTTTTTGTCTGTCCAAAAAAGTTGGTATTATTAGTTTAAAATCTAAAGCATAAAGATCAAAAATGAAAGAAATTGGATGAAAATAATCTTCAAGAAAATCTTCTAATTCATCAAAATAAAGCATGAGATCTTTATATGTCTCTCTGTTAACAACGAAGTTAATAATAGTAACAGTTTTCTTTTTCAATCGTAAATCTTTAGCATCAAGGTTTTTTACTGTAATAGCATAAGCAAACAGAAAAAGGTCTCTACTCAATTTAGTTGTAGCTAATCCCTCAATTTCTTGATTCTGCAAAATACCCATTAAAGAGGGATAATTTGTAAGAAGAACTTGAAGCTTAACATCTTTAATATTAGAGGATAATAGATCAAACCCAGTATCATTAAAAAATACTACAGCGAATCCCTCTTTTTCTTCATTTTGCGAATCAACTAAAGTAGTCACTGTTCTTCGTATTTTTTTTTGTCATCAAAATATATAAACCCCCGAAAAGTATGGTGCAGATGCGTAATTCAATCCATTATTGGCAAATAGATTATAAGAGAGTAATGTGATTCTATTACAATGGATAAGAATTTAGAAAAAAAGTGGAAGAAATTTACAAACTCCCCAGATAAAGGGAAACTTGACATTCTAGTGGAGCTTTCAGAACAAGATAAAAGCGAGGGATTAACTGAGTTTTTTTTCAGAGTAATTGAACAAGAAAAATATGAAAAAATCAGGATCAAAGCTATTATGAATCTTAAAGATTATGACGATGAAAAGATAGTTGACAAGCTCAATAGCTTCTATGGATATGAGAGAGAAAAGAGTGTAAGATTAGCTCTCGTTGAAGCGATAGGTAATATGTCCTCTTCCAAAGTCGAAGATTTATTACAGGCTGTAATAGAAAAAGACGATAATAATATTATCCGCTCCATGGCGATAAAGAATCTCCATAACAGAAAAAAAATTAGCAAAGCTAAAATGAGAAATGTACTTCATGATGTTATTCAGAATGATCATGATGTGTTTCCAAAACAAATAGCACTAAGTGTGATTGAATTCTATGCGAATAATTCATCGCTTGATATTCTGCATAGAGTGTTTAATAGAGAAGTAAAATTCAAAATGAGAAGTCTAATTTATAAGACTTTAAGCATAATTGCAACAAAACTGAAAAAGGAATTAGATGTAGAAGAACCAAAAGAAGAACCTTTCGAAAAAAATGATAAAAAGGAAAAGAAAAGAAGGAAGAAAAAGAAAAAGGAAGAAGAAGAGCATCTATTTTTCTAAAACTTTAAAGATATTTCTCTTTTGAGTAACTTTATTTGAGAAACTTCTTTTTAAATTGCATTTTAATAATTTTTGTTATATAAGAAAAGCTATTTTCATAATCTGTTTAAGCGAAAACAATTATAGGAAGTAGAGAAAATGATACATAGAAACAAATTTTGATGATCTAAATGGTTCAAAGTATTAATGTCTCTGAAGATGAGCTAGAACTGATAAATAAATTTCTTCTAGCTTTAGAAACAATAGTGAATGAAAGAAGACAATGGGAGATTGAAACATTAATTGAGGGAGAAGGATTAGAAGGCGTAATTCAAGCTTTTTTAAGTATGATAATCTCCAATTTCGAAAATGAGCTTGCAAGATTTAGAGTTTATCCTCGTATTGTTAAACAGCTAGAAAATGGTAAATTTAGAATTCATAGTTCAACTAGTACTTCTCCTACAGAAACTATGGATATAACCTGGACGATAAAAAAACCTAGAGGAGAATTCCAGAAACTAGTTATAGAAAGCATAAACTCAATGACAGTGCCGATTTATGAAGAACCACGTATGGAAAGAACAGAAATAATAAGGTTAGATGAAGATTGGAAGAATTTTATGAAGACATATGGAGAAGTTGAGATGATTAATAGAATTTATATGAATCTTAAAGAAGAACAGGGAAAACTAAAAGCGAAAGCATTTTTCGATGATAAGGAAGAATTTGAAGAGGAATTAGATAATTTGTTTGGATTTCTGGAAGGACCTTTTAAAATTGCATCATATATAGCTGTTATGGGAGCAAATGTGGATGGTTTGAAAGGAGTTATACTGAAAAATAAGAAACAATATGAAGTTGTTTTTAATGATTATAGAGATCTTGAGGTATTAGAATCTTTAACCAGTTCAAAGAAGATGACTGAAAAAGAATATCTCGATTTGATGGAATATCGATGGAAACAGAGAATAAAGAAATACAAATTAATAATCGATATTGAAGTTGATAAAGAAAATAAAAGGATTTTTTACAAAATACATGAAAAACCTCCTACAGTAAAGAAAGGTAAGAAGCTTGTAAAAGGAGAAAGAACGACTAAATCAAAAAGAACTAAAAAAGAAACAGCTAAAAAATAATCATTTCTTACTAGGTTTCTGAGCTACAGCCCATACATATCCGCGTTTATCTCCAGGTCTCATTAATCTTTCTTCTCGAGCAAGAGAAAAAATAGTCCAGTTTTTTAGAGCTTTACGTAATTCTAACATTGTGATAAATCTTAGCGGTGGGTCAGTTTTGAAGTGAGGTTTTACATTTCCTCCATAAAGTAGCCAACCTCCTGGTTTAACGGCTCTGATAAGTTCCTCTAATTTAGCTGGAGCTTTCTCTAGAAGATATTGAAGACATTGAATGGCTGAGACAACATCAAAACTTTCTCTTTTAAGTACAAACTTATCCATATCTTCAAGATATACATTTATTTTATCATCTATTCCTAAAGCTTCAGCTCTTTTTTTTGTTATTTCAATTGAAGAAGGCAGTATATCAATTGCTGTAACAGTATAACCCAATTTAGCAAGAAAACAAGCGTCTATTCCGTCTCCTGTTGCTAAATCAATAGCTTTCTTTCCTTGAATCTCTTGACCATATGTGAAAAAATAGAATTCTTGTAAAGCATAGTGTGTTAGAAAAGTTGGTAACTCATTCAGCGGTTTTTCTATCTGCTTCTTGTATAAATTGTCCCAACCTTCTATGTACTTATCAGGTAAACCAGTAGGATATTTTTTATTCATAGACGCTTTTGAAAAAATGCACTTATAAGGTATATTGTTTTCTACAAAGTTTGAACTAATTCAGTTATATATAAATAAGTGGCGTAAGATTTAATATACTGTAAAAACATATTAGGGAAAGAGTTTAGATTTATGTTAAGGGGAGAAATTATTGAAAGTTAAAAGAGCAGTTTTGTTTAATTCTATTGTTTTTATTTTTCTAATTCTGAATACAGGATTTACAATTGCAAAAAATACAGATCAAACTGATACTGTATATAGACCTACCTACTACTATGATTTTGAAGTACCTTATATAACAACGAATATTAGTATTTTAGAAGATGGTTCAATAGATATATTGTATGAAATGGACTTAATTTGTAATTCAGGAGGACAATCCATTGACGTTGTGGACATAGGTTTTCCTAACAATCATTATAAACTGAAATCAGTTAAAGCATGGTTGGATGATGTTGAAATTGATTCCTCTAGGATACTAAGAAGTGAAGCTATTGAAATTGGTGTTGAAATTTGGCTTTATGATGTTGGTTTTATTGATCCTGGAGAATCTGCAACATTGAAAGTTTTTTGTAACAACCCAGCCATGGTGTATCCGGACAGTGAAGAAGGTTTTGCATCTTGTTTGTTTTCACAAACTTGGTTTCATTGGGATTTTACATCAGGGAATACAAATAGAACAGTTAGATTCTTTTTTCCAGAAGACTTACCATCATTAGATTCTGTTGAAAATAGATGGGCTCCAATAACTGAGTTTACTAAAGTTCCCTCTCCTTCATATGGAGATCCTTTCGTTGAATTTTCAATATCAGGTTATCCTGATACTCGTTATGATGTTGGTGTTTCATTACCTGAGGAATATGTAAAAGTTCATAGTGTTTTCTGGAAACTCACTATCCAACAATATAGAGGTTATATTATCTTTGGATTAGTTGTATTAGCATTTATTATACTAATGATGTGGAGTAAACGTCGATCTGACCGTAAATACTTACCTCCTACAATAAATACTTTAGGGGGAGGTATTAGAAAGGATTTAACACCTTCAGAAGTAGCTGTTTTCATGGAGAGACCTTTAACACAAGTAGCTTCTTTGGTTTTATTCGAGATGATGGAAAAAGAATATATCGCCATTAGACAAAGTGCTCCATTAAGATTAGATGTAAATATTAATCAAGCAAAGATTGAAGCTCTCCCCAAATATCAAGAATTAATAATAGATGGCATAAAAAAGAGAAATCAAGAAGATGAACGGGTGCGAAGAGGAGCTAAATCTGGAGCAATAGAGACTGAACCTGTTCATCAGACTGAATTGAAAAAAGCTCTTCAGTCACTTATTAAGTCAGTTGGAGGAAAGATTAAAGGATATTCTTTTAGAAAAACAAGAAAATACTATGAAGAAATAGTTGACAAAGCTTGGTTAGATATGCAGAAATCTAAACCCGAATTACAGAATGCTTTCTTATGGATAATGGTTGATGAAGAATATGAGAAAAGAATAGATCGTCATTATACAAGATATTACTATCCGCATTGGTATGTTACCAATTACTATTTCTATACTGGAAGATCTTTTAGGACAATGCCAAGGGTAAGTAGATCATCATTCACAAGGATACAAGGACATGGAAAAATTACTCAAATATCTCCAGTTCGAAGTTTTATGGGTGGACTAATACATAAACCTCATAGTATGCACCAATCAATAAGAAGAGTAACTAGACCTCCTTCTACTAGTAGTGGCAGTAGAGGTTTTAGTGGTGGTGGGGGTTGTGCTTGCGCCTGTGCATGTGCTTGTGCATGTGCTGGAGGTGGTAGATGATGGTATCTTCTAAAATGCATCATAGCAGAAATCTAGAAACATTTGCTAGATTACATCTACGAAAAGAGAAGAAAGGAAATGGAATCTTATTAGTAAATGCAACAAGGATTTTTCATTTAAATAAAACTGCAACAGATTTCTTTTCTCGAATTCTCGATAATAAGGATGATGATGAAATTATAGGAGAAATGAAAAGAAAATACAGAGTATCAGAAGAACAACTTCGTACAGATTTAAAAGAACTAAAACAATCAGTTGAAAATTTAATGAATAAACCTGATATTGATCCAGTACAAGATTTATCTCAGGATATTAATCCATTGCTTGATACCCACTTTTCTGCACCCCTTCGAATGGATTTAGCTTTAACATACAAATGTAATAATAAGTGTACTAAATGTTATGTTGAACAAACAAGAGATATCAAAGAATTAACTACAAAAGAATGGAAAAATGTTTTAGATAAACTCTGGGAAATAGGTGTCCCTCATGTAACATTTACTGGAGGAGAACCAACTTTAAGAGATGATTTACCAAAACTTGTAGAACATGCTGAAGATCTAGGAATAATTACTGGATTAATTTCTAATGGTAGAAAACTAAAAGATAAGAAACTTATTGAAGAGTTGGTTACAGCAGGAATAGATCACTTTCAGATTACAATTGAAAGCCACGACTCAAAAATTCATAATGAGTTAAATGGTGCAAAAAATGCTTGGAAAGAAACAGTGGAAGGGATAAAAAATATTGATCCCACTCCCGTTTACATAATGACTAATACAACTCTTACTCCCTTTAACATCAAAGAAATTGAAAAAACTATAGAGTTTCTTGCTTCTTTAGGAATTGACCACTTTGCTGCAAATGGAATAATCAAATCAGGTGGAGGAAAGCAGGAGGAATTAGCTCTTTCTATTGATGAACTTGATGGAATCCTAGATAGAATAATGAAAAAAGCTTCTGAATTAAAAATGGGCTTCTTATGGTATTCTCCAACAAGATATTGTGATTTTAATCCAATTGAAAAAGGATTAGGATTGAAACAATGTTCTGCTTCTCATATTGCAATGGCAATAGAACCTGATGGAATGGTCATTCCTTGTCAGAGTTACTTTGAACCTTTAGGAAGTATCTTAGAGACAAAGTGGAGAAAAATATGGAACCACAAAACATCAAAATCGCTTAGAAAGATGCAATATCTTCCGGATGAATGTTTAGATTGTCCAGAAAGAGAGATATGTGGAGGAGGTTGTCCACTAAATTATAAAACTCCAATGAATATATGTCGAGAAGCATTTTCATGATGTGCAAAATATGATAATAAATTCTAACAAAATTGATTGGGGACCAGAGATAGAACAACAATTCATCCGTCAAGCTAGTTGGACTAGAGCGTATAGAAATCAAATTTATAGACAAATAGGTTTGATAAAAGCGAAAAATTTGCTTGAAGTTGGTTGTGGCACTGGAATTATTACTAAAGAACTGCGGGAAAAAACTTCAGCAAAGATAACTGCAATCGATTTTGATGAGTCGATGATAGATATAGCCAAAGATAAAGTAAGTGACGTTCGATTTCTAACAGAGAACGTGGAAGAGTTATCTTTCAAGGATAAATCATTTGATTTCGTTCTATGTCATTACTTTCTCTTATGGGTTTCTAATCCAGAAAAAGCTATAAATGAAATTGTTAGGGTTTGTAAACGAGGAGCTACATTTGTAGCTCTAGCGGAACCTGATTATGGGGCTTGGATTGAATATCCTGAAATGGGATTAGGTAAATATCATATCAAATATCTGCAAGAAGAAGGAGCTGATCCATTTATTGGAAGAAAAATACTATCTCTCTTTGAATCAGCAGGATTAGAAACTGAACTATCTGTTATAGCACAAACATGGAATCAGAATCATCTACAAGAAAACATAGTTGAAGAATGGAAAAGAGTGCTAGAAGCAGAATTGATAACAAAAAAAGAATTTAACGAGATTATAAAGAAAGAATCTATATTAATAAAGAAGAATCAACGGATGATTTTTATTCCAGTTTTTACAGCGGTAGGAAAGAAAAAATAATGTGGTCGGGCTTCCGTGATTTGAACACGGGACCGCTCGGTCTCTACCGGCTGACGCCTTGATCATTGGTCACAAGGGTGTCAAATGACTACAGCCGAGTGCTCTAAGCCATTCCTCTGAGTTCACACACAGTGAATCTCATCTGAGCTAAAGCCCGATATTTTTTGATGCTTTTTTGCACCTAATTTTTGTCGTGGCATTCTGTTCTTAAATTTTTCTTTTCCTTCTTTCCTTTATTTTTCAGCACTGCTTTACTTAATTTTCCCTTATTTGAGTAAACTTAAAAATAAGTTTTGACTAAATTATTTGGATTATTATGAGCGAATCACAAGTACAATATTTCAAACTCTTGGAAAAGAAATTTTCAATAGAAGAAGACATCTACAAAAAGCTTGGAGACATGCAGGATCTTAAGAAAAAAATAGCTGATCAGAATCAGAAAAGAGCTAAGGATCAACGAGAGAGAGAAGAAAGTTTAATCAGCAAAACTGAGTATGAAGCTGAAGGATTAACTGATAAAGCGTTAAAAAGTGAAGTCAAAGCAAAGAAGAAAGAAGCTTCAATTGCTGAAAAAGATTATAAGATTAGAGAACTTGAGCGTCGTATAATCAAGGTTGAAGAAGAGCTTAGTATACTCGAAAATGAATTACAAGATGCTGAAAACGACATAAAAGTTCATGAAACAGGACAACCTGTATATTCAGAAGAGCAACCTCCTCTAGAACCAACTGTATTCGAAGATATTGAAGAGTAATAAATTTTCATAATTTATTTTTTTATTTATTATCAATTCAAATGATGTAAGAAATTTTGAAAAACACCAACTTTTTAAATTGCCTTTTCATTTTTAAAATCGGTGTTACATTATGGAAATGTATGGTACTGCAGATTGGAAAACAGAAAAACATGTTCCTGTAATTGAAGTAGCAGATGTTATCAAGAAGGGTGAGAAAACACCTATCACAGTAAGTGTTGGGAAAGAAATTGCTCATCCAAATAAGACTGAACATTATATATCATGGATTAAACTCCTATTTTGGCCAGAGGGTGAGAAATATCCAATAGAACTAGGTGTTGTTAATTTCACCGCACATGGAGAATCAATAAGAGGTCCAGATACAAGCACAGTTTATACTGAACCACATGCTGTATTTCATTTAAAGACAGATAAACCTGGTAAACTTATCGCAACAAGCTACTGCAATATTCACGGTTTATGGAAATTTGAAAAAGAAATAAATGTAGAATAAAAACTAATTCATTTTTCTTTTTCTTTTTCTTTATGATTTTTTTACAAAATGTTTTTTTAAAGTGAATAAATCCTCTACTTATGAGTAAGTTAGAAGAGAACGATCCTATACCAAGACCTGGTTCAGTTGAATATAAATTTCTATTTGGTACATATGAAGAACAACAACGTATTCTTAAGAACTGGAAACGAATGAACAAGTTCTTTACTATTCCTTTTTACAAAATTGGCATAATACCCCTAACTCCATTAAGAAAAGTGTTTCTCCTCCTATACACAAAAGGGAGAAAAACTGGAAAGCAAAGAATAACACCTCTTGAATATAGAAGGAAAGATGGTATAATTCATGTTGTAGCTGGAAGAGGTAGAAAAGCTCATTGGTTCAAGAATCTTATAGCTAATCCAAATAGTGTAAAAATAAAAGTAGGCTTTAGGAAATTTGAAGCTAGATATCAAATTTTAGAAAATGTTTCTGATAAAGTGGAGCTTCTACAATGGTATGTTAAAAAATTCCCTCGTGATGCTAAATTTCTTTTTGGATGGGATTCTAAATCTGATGATCCTGAAAAAACAGATCTCTCAGGTTTTGCAAAACTTATAGAAATAGTTCAATTTCATCCAAAAGAGTGATTTCTTCTTTAATTAATAATAAAGAAAGTTTATATCCCTTAAGTTTGAGATAAGAATTAACTTGAATGCTTCATCGTCATCGTATAAGGGTTATAGAGGGCAATCATTAGTTATAAATCTCAATAATAACTCAATCAAGAAAATATCTACTGATAAAGAAATGATTGATAAATATCTAGGAGGTAGAGGTTGGGCAATCAAGTACCTTTTTGACAATCTAAATCAAGGAATTGCTCCTTTAGAGCAAGAAAATATCCTTGTAATAAGTTTAGGCCCATTAACTGGAACATTAGCGCCTTCAACCGCTAGATATACAATAGCCTCTAAATCCCCTCTTACAGGAGGAATAGGTTATGCAAATGCTGGCGGGCATTTTGCACCAGAATTAGCATACGCAGGATATGACGCTATTTTTATTCATGGAAAATCAAAGAATCCTAAATATATTTTCATAAAAGATGAATTTGTTGAACTGAAAGATGCACAACATATTTGGAGTAAAGATACTTGGGAAACTGATGAATTAATAAAAAAAGAGTTAGGAGATGAAAATTTTCAGATTTTAAGTATTGGACAGGGAGGAGAAAATTTAGTACGATATTCAGCAATAATGAATAATCTTTCTCGAGCTGCTGCGAGAACTGGAGTAGGAGCAGTAATGGGCTCAAAGAATCTAAAAGCTATTGCAGTTAGAGGAACAGGAAGTGTAGAAGTAGCAGAACCAGAAAAATTTAATGATTTAATTGATGAGACACTTGAAAAAATATATAATGATCCAGCATATCCAAGCTTATCGTATTATGGGACATCTTTCTTAGTTGATTTATCTTATATTAGTGGAGGATTGGCAACAAACAATAATCAAAAAGGAATTTTCGATAAATATGAAGAAATTTCTGCAGAAACCTTTGAAGAAAATTATAAAGTGAAATCAGAAAGCTGCTTCATTTGCCCAATTCATTGTGGTAAGTACTCAAAAATTGAAACAGGAAAATTTGCAGGAACTAAAGGCGGGAGTCCAGAATATGAAACTATAGTATGTTTAGGTTCTAAATGTGGAATTGGTAATTTAGAAGCTATATTACATGCAAACGAACTTTGTAATAGATTCGGACTTGACACTATCTCATTAGGAGATACGATAGCTTTTGCAATGGAAGCATATGAAAAAGGTGCATTATCATCAGACGATACAGATGGTATTGAGTTGAGCTGGGGAAATGAAGATGCACTAATCAAACTAATTAAGAAAATAGCTTTCAGAGATGGTTTTGGGGATTTATTAGCTGAAGGTGTAAAAAGAGTTTCAGAAAAGATAGGGAAAGGTTCAGAGAAATATGCTCTTCACGTAAAAGGAATGGAACCTCCTGCTTATGATGTTCGAACTGCAAAGGCATTTGGTTTAGGCTGGGCTACTGCAACAAGAGGTGCTGATCACCTTGCAGCTTTACCTAATTTCGAATTACTTGGTTATGAACCAGAGAAAGGTTTGAAATGGTTTGGGTCTGAAAAAACTGTAGATCCATATGCTTGGGAAGGAAAATCTCAAATGGTGGTTTGGCATGAGAATTTAGGTGCTATTGTAGATTCTGCTGAGATGTGTAAATATACTTGTTTTTCTGCATACGCTGTCAAAGAGGATGATATGGCTTTGTTCATCCAATATGCAACTGGAAAGAAAATAACAAGCAAGGATATACTTGAAATTGGTGAACGAATTTTTAATTTAGAGAGACTTTTCAATCTAAGAGAAGGGATTGGTGCAGAAGAAGATAAATTACCTGATCGTTTCATAAGTGAACCATTTTCTGAAGGTCCAGCAAAAGGTCAAATAGTTGAACTTGATAAAATGCTTCCAGAATACTATGAAATCCGCAATTGGGATTATAAGACTGGTTTTCCAAAAGAAGAAAAATTAAAGAAACTTGGTATTTTAGATTTAGCTCTAAAATATGATTTAGTTTCCAGAGAGGACGGGTAAAATGTCGATACAACAAATTAAACGAATCCAAGTGCAAAAAGAAAAATGCAATGGTTGTAGGATATGTGAATTACGTTGTTCATTTCAACATGATCTAGTTTATTCTCCATCAATTTCTAGAATAAATGTTTACAAAGAAGAAATAGAAGGTATAACAATTCCCAAAACTTGTGTGATATGTGGAAAATGTATAGAATCTTGTCCAGAAGTAGCTATCAGTAAAAATGAAATAACTGGAGCTATAGAAATTAATGAAGAGAAATGTACAGGTTGTCAAGAATGTGTTTTAGCCTGTCCTTATGGAGTAATGAAAATTCATCCAGAAATGAATGTCGCGATAACATGCGACCTTTGCTCTGGAAATCCTCAATGTGTTAAATATTGTCCAGAAGAAGCTTTACATTATATGACAACAAAGGATTTCATATCATATAAGCAAAAAGAAAAAGAAGACAAAGAATCTGGTAAAATAAAGAGACCTCCTGCTGTTCAATAAGAAATTTATTCTAAAATGCAATATCTTTTTTGGATTACATCCCCCCTGCTATTGCAGGCATTATGACAACCATATCTTCTTCTTTTAGTTCTGTTTGAAAACCATTTAAAATATGTATATTCCTCCCATTTACCAAGACTCTGTAAATCTTTCTAAATTTACCTTCTTCATCAAATAATTCTTGTTTTAATGGAGTGCCATGTTTATCTATTAATTGTTCTAACAGATCTTCAATACTATTTGCTTCCATTGAAAACAACTTTTCACCTATTATCTGTTTAATATTTGAAAACGTAAGCACTCTGACACTAGCCATTAACTTCTCATTTACTTAGATATTCATATATATTCTGATTTATTTAAACACTAAACTAAAATTGAATTTACCAAAGAGGTTCTAGAATTTACTTGGAAATATCATTTTAGCTATTTCATCCAACATTGTTCTAGATGCAGGAGTTATGGTTTTTGATGTTTTAAGAACATTATTCAAATCATCCCATACAGATGTTGAAGTACTTATTATTTTTGTAAAAGCTTCCAATTTCTGAAGAGCTGAATAGCTTTGACCTTTTATGACATAACTGAAAAGAAACTTTTGTTTTGGTTTAAGGAGAAGAGTGTACTCCTGATGCTTGATTCTTTCTATAGAACCTTCAGAAGAGAAGGTTTCTCTACTAAACGAGATGATAGCAGCTAAAAATCCCCCTATCAATATTCCATCAAGTTCACTCCCTTCCAAATAATTCTTAGTAAATAGCGGAGTTCCACTTTCTGCCAATATCAGAAGCATAATAGGTTCTTCATTTGTAATTTCAGGAATGTCCACTTCCCTTCGTTTCATCTGTTTTATAACAAGTTCTCCTAGTTGAGCAAACTCTAAACGATCTTTGAGACTTGCGTTTTTTGAAATTAACTCCTCCCACTCACTTAATTGATTTAAAAGTTCATCATGATCACTTGATATATTCATTGCTAGTCTTCGTAATCCTTTCTTTTCTGCAATAGATTGAGCATTAGAAAGCAATTCCCTAGCCTTGTTCAAGTCTAAATCTATTAAAGCTAATTGACTCTTAAACCAGTACATTTTAGCTAACAAATCATAGGATTGTTGCCGTTTCGCTATCTCATCTAAACTATTTACAATTGGTTTAACTATCTCTAGTACTTCTTTTTCCCCTGTTATTTTTAATTCTTCAAGAAGTAATTCACACAGATTTAACAATGATAGAACTGTCAGAGAATGATCAACAATTTCTTCTTCAATTATTTCACGAAGTAATTCTTGAGCTTGAACTTTATCTCTCATTCTATTACTTGTTTTCAATATCATTGCTTCTGCTAATCTATACATCTGAAAAACTACTTTGTCTGTATCTAATCCATTTAATTGTTTTAGACGATTAAAATATCTCTCAGCTCTTCTTTTTTCTTTCGCGTCAATTGATACAGAGATTAAATAAAAAAGATTTAGTGCAATTTCTTGTTTGTTTCCTATTTCCTCTTTAAGATTAAGAGCTTTCTTGAAATAATAAACAGCTGTATCAAAATCCCCTTTTTGCTGGTAAATCTCCCCAATATTACATAATGATAATGAAATGAACTGATTATTTCCAAATTCTTCCCAATAGCTTAGACTCTGCTTATAGTTTTCTAGTGCTTTTTCCAGCTCCCCTTGAACTCGATATACATTACCTATGTTATTTAATGAAGTCGCCATGTCATCTTTATTCCCAATTTCATAATAAAGTTTAGAACTATTTTCATAATATTCAAGCGCTTTGTGTAATTCCCCCTTTGTTTTGAACAAGACACCCAAGTTATTCATTACTATACTTATTTCTTTCTTATCTCCTATTTTTTCCCACATATCCAGACTTCTTTTATACAACTTTTGTGCTTTATTCAATTCCCCTTTTGAATGATATACAACTCCCTGTAATCTCAAAACAATAGCTTCTTTATACTTTAATTCTGAATTTTTCTGTTGCTTTATTTTTGTGAAGAATTTATCATTTTCTGAAATTATCCTTAAAGATTTATCAAACTCACCAAGACGCCAGAAAGAATGAGCGATTTCAATAACTGCATCAGTTCCTAAAAGATGATTTTTTCTGCTTCGACACTCTTTTAGTGCTACTTCAGCAAGTCCAAGAGCTTTCTCATATTTGCCTAGTTTGTTAAGTATACTGCTTTTCAGAATTTTGCAATTCAATTGCTCTTTATTACTTAATTTCTTCCTTTTTTCGATAGCTCCCACTACTTGAAGTGCTTTGTTGTATTTGCCTTCAAGAACCAATTGTTCAGCTCTTTCAAGCTCTTCGGAACTTAAGGAAGACAATAGTCTGACCCCCAATATTTAACATATCAAAATAATATTAATAACATTACGTCAGAGGTAAGTTTCAAAATATCAAAAAAATTCATGCTTTACAATCATTCCAAATTACAAAGTCTTTTGCTTAGTTGCCATAATTCTTGTTGAAATTCTTTATTCTGTGATATTTCATTGGTTTCTGTTTGTTTTTTATTGATAAAATGTCTCCCACTTATTCCTTCGACTTCTGGTGAAGAAGCCAGATATATAGATGTTTGTGCTCCCTTTTCGGGTGTTTTAGCAAAAATTCCTAACAGAGGATAAAATATCTTGTACATTCTATTATTCATTCCCATGTTAGTTTTAGTAAAACCTGGATGAACTGAGTTTATGGTTACATCTGTTTCCTTTAATTTATCAGATAAAAGATTTGAAATCATTATACTATACAATTTTGATTCCGCATAAGCAATAAAACCTCTGAATTTCCTTTTCTCGAAGTTATAATCATGCAAATTCATTTTTCTGACTTGCTTATATATATCCGAAGAAACAATAATAATTCTTGAAGGTGAACTAGCTTTTATTATTTCTAAAAGTAAGTTCATTAATAGAAAAGATCCAAGATGATTTACTGCAAACATGGATTCTATTCCATCATCTGTTCTCTGAAGTTTGAGATTAAAAATACCATGATTGATAATAAGAGCATCTAACCTTTTGTACTTTAATTTATAGTCTTCTGCAAATTTATGTATAGATTTTCTCGAAGCAAAATCACAGATCATTAGATCAATTGAATTATTACCTGTAGCTTCTTTGATTTCTTCAAGCGCTTTCATCCCTTTTTCTTTATTACGGCAGACCATGATGACATGAGCATTCATTTCTGCTAATTTATGTGAAGTTGCTTTCCCTAAACCTGAATTTGCACCAGTAACAACGCAAATTTTTCCTTGCATAGTAATAGACCTCATATGATTTAATATTCTTATACGTTAACTAATTTTCGTAGTAATGTTAATTTTCTATTATCTCGTAAATCAGTTTGTAGGAAATTTCTCGCGTAGTTTAGACATCGCTTCATTAATAGGAAGATCCTTTAATTCTTTAGCAGCATTGTAATGGTCAACACAGAACCATTCAGCATATGGAGGGTGTCCTACTAACCCTTCCTTTCTCATAGCACTCTCCCATTTTTCATCACTTTTTCTTTTCTTAAAATAAATTAGTCCACCTTCATCTGAATCTAAGAATTCTTTATAACAAATAGCACATATTGGTGGTTTCATGCTTTTTCATTAGTCATTCTTCATTATAAAAATCTATAGAACAGTGCATCTACTCTAGTCGCAAGATTCTTCTTATCAGAGTCATTGTTTCAGTAGCCATCAATCTATTGTTTGAATC
>JAEOTG010000009.1 GCA_016839985.1 Candidatus Heimdallarchaeota archaeon
ATACAATAAAGGTAATATTAGATTTCCAGAACCACAAGATATATCTCCAAAAAAGAATTTTTCTATTTGAATTGGGTCTTCTTGTAAACTACTATGACATCTTAGAAAAAAATCAAAGGATTTGTTAATAATAAAATTAGAAATTAAAGAAGGAGTATAAAATTGACCTTTCCTTTTGGAAGAAGAAAGAGTAGTTTCAAAGAAAGATAAATGAAAAGGAGTTAGATGGGATGAAGAGAGATTTTCATTCAATGAAAAGGAATAATTTGTTTCTATTCTTTCAAAAAATCTTTTAGCATTGTCAAAATCATCACGAAACTCTTCTGTAGTTGATTTTAATTGAAGATTCTCTATTTTCATATTGATTAAATTATCAAGTAGATAATACCAAAGTATATTTGAATCCTTTATGTGCTTATTTGAATTCTTTAGAGACAGAAAAGGAGTCAAATAAGGCTCTTGTATTTTCAATATATAATACTGTTAGGAAGAAAATAAAAACATTGGTATTAAAGGTTAAACAATTTCTAATCTTCTTCTAATTCTATTGTCTTCTTGTGCATAAGATGTCTTTCCCAATCAAAAGATATATTCCCATCATCATGTTTTGTAAATGGAATTCTTAATGATCCATAATCTGTAATTATGTAGAAATCCATTACTTCAGGATCATTATTCATAGGGATTAATGGTGTAACAAATTTCTGAGACCAGTCTTCATTTATGAGGAATAGAACAGAACCTCTTTGTTCTATCTCACAAGTGATTGTTTTTTTGTAAGCTTCATATCTACCACAAAGGTTTCGATAATGTTTCTTTCTCTTATAATATGGCATCTCTTCCTCAGGATCTTTTCCTAGCAATAGAGCAAAAGCAGTTAGCATTAAATACACAGGAGTCACGTGTACGTTCTGTAATTGAGCATAAGTAAGGTTTAATTCTGGTATAAAACCAATATAACCTCCTGAAACACCAGACATTCCACCATGATATATTAATTTATAACCAAAGAAATTTTCAAATATCCTCCAACCATATCCATATGCTGGTTTGACTCCAGGACAGTAGTGTATATAGTTTTGTGGAAAATTTCTGTTGTGAGGTTTCCACATCTCCTTAACAAGATTTTCAGCTAGAACTTTCTCTCCATTGAATTCTCCACCATTTAAATTACACTGAAGATAATTTGTAATCTCTTGAACACTTGAAATTAATCCTCCCGAACCTGCAATAAAGGGTCCTGATAGAAGATCTGTAGAAGTTCTTTCGATTTGTTTATCTTTAATTGCTAAATTAAAACCCCTTGATGAATCTTTATCTTTTTTTACATCTTCAAGAGAAAAAGTGCTTCTATTCATTTCTAGAGGTTTTAAGATATTCTCTTCTATATATACCTCAAATGATTCTCCACTAACTTTTTCAATTATCTGACCAAGCAAAGCAAAACCTCCATTCCAATAATAATATTTAGTGTTTGGAGGACTACGAAGAGTAGATTTTGCGTCATTCACATGAAAATAGAAATCATCCCAATTACCCAAAGGAAATTCAGGAGCTTTTGCTTTTACTAATAGTTGATTCATTTGTGAGAAGTAAAAAGTCATAAGTGAAGGAACTCCAGAAGCATGACTCATTAAATGAGAAATTTTTATTGGATTATCTTTTAAACCGAGATCCACTGGAATGTATTTTGAGATTGGATCATTAATGTCTAGTTTACCAGCTTCATGTAGTTGTAAAATAGCCATACAGGTTACAGATTTTGTTATTGATGAAACACCATAGAGAGTTTCCAAGGAAGCTGGTTTTACGTCTCCTTTTTCTCTAAGTCCAAATGCTCTCTGATATATTGGTTCACCATCTTTTGTTATTAGAACTGAAATCCCTGGTATTTTTTCATCCCTCATAACTTTAACAACTTCATGCTCATATTTTTCCTTAAACAACTTAAGATTCATATTACCACGGTCAGATATGTTTATTTATACACTTATAAAAATAACGTATAGTTTATAACATTTTTGCTAAACATTAGTTTTTTTCCCGAAAATCTTATATATACTTATACACGTTCACTATTAAGTCTTTGATTAGGGTCAGAGATTCGAAAAAAATAAAGGAATGATAAAATTTGAATAAAAAATTGTTAATAAGTTCAACAATTTTAATGGTAGTTTTGATGTCATTGTCCCCAAGCTTAATGGTTATGGGACAAGAACCTATTTACGGAGGAACATTAAATGTACCTCTCTCTGCTGACGCTCACGCACTTAATCCCTTATACTATACAACAACCTATGAATCTAGTGTTATATGGCGTATCTATGATCCTTTAGTTCGTATGGATTTAGAAAATGTAGGAGTACCAATAATATGCTCAAACTGGTCACATAGTACTGACTATACTGAATGGGCTTTTACAATCAGGGACGACGTTTATTGGCACGATGGACGACAATTAACCGTTGACGATGTATATTTCACATATGATTTATTATTGAACGATGATACTATCACTCGAAGAAGTTGGCTTTTTGATGAGATTGCTGAAGGTGGACTTGAGGTTGAAGGTAACAATATAGTCATTACATTTGCATGGGGACCAAAACCAGCAGATGTTCTTTATGATTTGGCAACTTCACTCATATTACCAGAACACATCTGGTCAGATATTGAAGATATATCTACTTTCGCCAATGATGAACCAATAGGAAGCGGTCCTTTCAAATTCGTAGAATGGGAAAAAACACAATTCTTCAGATTGGCAAAACATGAACAATATCAGTTCCCAATTTATGTAGATGGTATAACCATGCATATTATTAGCGAAGTTGAAGCTGCATTTTATGCACTAGCTGGTGGCGAAATTGAAACAATGGCCAATCCGCCTCCTGAATTAGAAGACGCAGGACAATTTTACAATGCCTCTGTTCACACTGCACTCAACGACTATTGGGTTTACTTAGGAATGAATCAACGACGTTACCCAAATAATGTAACTGACTTTAGAAAAGCTGTAATGTATGGTATAGATCGTCAGGAAATAGTTGATGTTATTAAATATGGACGAGGAGTAGTAATGCCCGCTTCATGTAATCTACCCTGGGGAACATATTATAATCCAGATGCTAAAACATATGATTACAATATTACTAAATCAAATGAACTGCTAGATGCTCTTGGGTGGATTGACACTAACGCTGATGATATTCGTGAAGATGGTCTTGGACAAGATTTAGAATTCGATTGTATTGTAAGTGCAGATGCTCAAGAATCTGTTGATACAGTCAAGTTCATTAAAAGATACCTGGAAGACATCGGAGTAAAAGTCAATGTAGTACCATTGATATGGGATGTTCTATGGACAACTGTAGGTGGTACTGGAGATCCTGGTAATACTTGGGATTTTGACTGGGCATGTCTTGGCTGGGTAGGCTTTTGGAGTGATTTCCATCCAAGCTCAATGTACTGGTTATTAGGTGGTGACTATTGGGGAACTGATCAAGTAAATATTCCTGGTTGGAACAGTTCAGTTCGTTGGGAAGTAACAGATCTAACTGAACAAGTCCTTTACGAAACAGACGAAGCAGTTGTTCAAGACTTAATTGATGAGATTCAAGAACTTGTTGCAGAAGACTTACCTTATATTACAATTAATGTTAATGGTGGGACATACCTGTATAGAACAGATACATACAAAGATTGGCAATTGGGTCCAACAGACGGTCCAGATAACTATTTCACATGGTTAGAAATTAAGCTAATTAAAGCACCTGAAGCTGGTCCAGGATTCTTAGCACTAGGCGCAAAGCTTGCATTAGTCATCACTATAGCATTTGTAAAATTCCGACGTAGAAAGGATTAAAACATTAAAATGAATTAAACAAAATCATGGGTAGATAATTAACCCATTGATTTTACATTTTTTTTAACTAAAACAAAAAATAATGTTTAGTTCACAATATTTTTACTAAACATATAGTTTTACCCGAAATATTTAAAAATATTTCAGTTTATCAAAATTTAAAAGGTGTTTAGATAATGGGTTTAAGAGGATATATTTTTAAAAAACTGTTTTTTGCTTTTATAGCATTTTTTGTTGCACTCACAGCGGTTTTCTTTCTTTATCACGTTATACCTGGAAATCCAGCAAATATATTTGCAACAGACCGAACAGTTGATCCAGCTCAGAGAGAAGTTTTACTCGAGAGATGGGGCTTGAATGAACCTTTATGGAAGCAGTATGGCATTTTCTTAAGGAATCTGTTTCAAGGAGACCTTGGATATTCATACCTTAAAAAAATCCCTGTTACAGAGGTTATTGGAAATTCTCTTCCTTGGACGCTTCTACTTCTTGGAACGTCTTTTATTCTAAATGCTGTTATTGGAATCTTTCTTGGAGCGTTTGTTGCTTGGAGAAGAGGATCCAAATTAGACACAGGATTTGTATTAACTTACAATTTCTATAACGCTATTCCTTTATTCTTTGTAGGAATGGTTTTTATAGCAATATTTGGACACTATGCTAGAAATGTATGGGGATGGCCAATATATTTCCCGACACATGGAGCACAAAGACCAGGATCCTCAGAGTGGGGACCTTTTCTGCATTTTACTGATATACTCTGGCATTTAGTTCTACCTTTAACAGTATTAACTATAGCAGGTGTTCTAGGATGGTCATGGTTCATGCGAGGGAATTTAATAAATATCCTCACAGAAGATTATATCAAAACCGCAAGAGCTAAAGGATTGAATGAAAATCAAGTATTATACAGGCATGGTTTCAGAAATGCTATTCTCCCCGTTGTTACTAATATTGGTATGAGCATTGGGGGATTAATAGGCGGAGCAGTCCTTATAGAAACTGTATTTTCATATCCTGGAACGGGGAGAATGCTCTATGAAGCACTAATTAGACATGATTATCCTCTTGTTCAAGGTGCATTCATAATCATAGCAGGTTTGACTTTACTTGGATTACTACTTGCAGAAATTGTATATGGATTCATTGATCCAAGGATAAGAACATCATAAGAGGTTTGAAAATGGCAACAATATTCAATAAAGGAAACATATTACGTCGTTTTGAACGATGGAATAAAACATGGAAAGTTTTCAGAAGCAATTGGATGGGTGTAGTAGGACTAATTATTGCAGTAACACTAATTACCTTAGCAGTATTCAGCAATCAAATTGCAAAATGGGATCCTCATGAACCAGATTTCGAAAATCTCGACATTCTCCCCTCTCCTCCTGTTCCTGGTCACATCTTAGGGACTAATCGCCATGGAGAGGATATTTTCTCAATATTACTGAATAGTCTTGGAATCTCTTTAGCTGTTGGTGTAGTTGCAGGAAGTCTTACAGTAATTTTAGGAACTACAATAGGAGTAGCAAGCGCTTATATAGGTGGAACATTCGACACGATAATAATGCGAATAACAGATGTCGTTTTAGTTATTCCCGCATTACCTGTGATGCTTCTACTAGCCTCTTTAGTTCCCTTAATAGTTGATAAGCTTAGCTGGTTGGATAAAATCCCTTGGTGGTTCATTATTGCATTCGTTTATGTTGTCGTATTCTGGCCAGTTTCAGCAAGATTAATACGAGGACAAGCTCTTTCACTTAAACAACGAGCATTCATTACTAGTGCAAAATCTGCGGGAGCAGGAAATTTTTACATAATTTTCAAACATCTACTACCTAATGTCTTTCCATTAATGCTCACAATGATTATAACTTCGATGAGACAAGCAATTTTATATGAAGCATTCTTAGCTTTTCTTGGATTAAGTGATCCTTGGGATTGGAGTCTTGGCAGAATGCTTAGTGTTGCTCAACAACAAGCATCACTTGCTACGGGTGCATGGTGGATGTATCTCCCAGCTGCGATTGCTATAGCTCTCACAACACTCAGTTTCGCTTTCATTGGAATTGCATTTGACGAGATTGTCAATCCACGGTTAAGGAGGTGATGATATTATGGCAATTTCTAGAGAACTGGATTATTCTGCTGTTAATCTAATGAGAATGGCAGGATTCACATTTTTAGCAGTAGCTACATTATATACTGTTTTAGAAATTATAGGTGAAATTTTTGCACTCTATGTTCTGTCTATAATATCAGCAGTACTACTTGGTTTTGCGATTATACTGCTTATTTTAACACTAGGAAGAACTGCTTCTATATCTCGTAAAATTATACGCGGTGCGAAAATTGCTAGTGGTTGGTTAATAAGTTATATTTTAATCAATATTCTCTCCTCAATATTCTTTAGCACTCCTTCATTAATAACAGCAGGTCTTATACTAGGAATCCTAGCTTTGTTAGCTAGATTTATAGCATTTCAACAACTGAATGATGTGTTTAAACAAGTATCTAAACTTGGTTATAGAATGGATTCAAGAATCTTCGTACTTTATGGATGGTTCTCATCTCTTGCTGCTATATCTTTGATAATTTCGACAGTTTCCACATATCCAATAGTGATTCTAGTAGACGTATACACAATTATAGTATGTGAAATTTTACTTTTGTTTGCAGTTGGTTATAAGCTAGTTCAAAACGCAAATAGAATAAAATTGATTCTACAGGAACGACCTCCTACTCAAGTATATACTCCTGAACTATCTGAAGGACAGGAACAACCTTTACTTGATGTAAGAAATCTTAAAACATACTTTCATACAAAAGCTGGTTCTGTCAAAGCAGTAGATAATGTAAGCTTTAAGCTACAAAAGGGAGAAGTGCTAGGACTTGCAGGTGAAAGTGGTTGCGGAAAAACTACAACTTGTTTATCGATAATGCAAATGGTAGACTTTCCAGGTGAGATTATGGAGGGTCAAATAATATACGATAATGCGTTCGAAGTTATTGATGAAGAAGATAAGAAGAGTTTTCAAGACAGAATTTTTAATGACAATAAACCCAAAGAAAAAAGAACTAAAAACCTTCTTGAGTTTTCTGAAGCTGAAATACGAAGGATAAGAGGGAATCATATATCTATGGTTTTTCAAGGTGCAATGAATGCATTGAATCCTGTCCACAGAATCGGGAATCAGATTTTAGAAATTTTAAGCATTCATGAACCACAATTAGGAAAGGAAGAAGCTTGGAATCGAGTGATAGACATTCTAGAAACAGTGGGTATAGATTCAGCACGAGCTAGTGATTATCCACATCAATTAAGTGGAGGGCAAAAACAACGAGCTCTGATTGCAATGGCTCTCGTAAATAACCCTGATATTGTTATTGCAGATGAACCTGTAACTGCTTTAGATGTAATCGTGCAATCACAAGTCCTTAAAGCAACAAAACGTTTGCAAAAGGAGTTAGATTTATCTATGATTATGATAACTCATGATTTATCTGTAATTGCAGAAATATGTGAAACACTAGCTATTATGTACGCAGGGAAAATTGTTGAATATGGTAAGCTTAGAAACTTGTTCAAAGAACCTGCACATCCATATACTCAAGCTTTAATCAAAGCTTTTCCCAGCATTGTAGGTCCTAAACAGAAGGAGTTATTTGATATTGGGGGTTCACCGCCTGATTTACGTAATCCACCATCTGGGTGCCGATTTCATCCACGATGCCCTCAAGTGATGCCTATATGCAAAAAAAAGGAGCCATCAAATACACCAAATATGGACGGTTTCGTAGCTTGTTGGTTATATGAAAAAGAGGAGGAGAA